>NATN01000004.1 GCA_002085355.1 Candidatus Zhuqueibacterota bacterium 4484_87
TGACAATCTTCACAGACAACATTCTTGCGTGTGGAATGCTCTTTGTGGGGAAAATTCACGAAAGGACCGGTAAAATAACGTGTGAAATAGACCTGCTTTTCCGGTTCTTTTACTTCCCGAAATTTTGGCTTTTCGCCCGTTTCAGAAGCCAGTTTCGGGTCTTTCGCGGCATGACACACCTCGCAATTTGTTGTTTTGCTCCACTCTTCATGGCAGGTGAGGCATTTGCGATGGTAGGCATTTTCGAGAAAAATCTGGCCAGGACTTTCCTGCCAGGGCAAACCTTCCAGATGACACTCCCCGCACTTTTGTTTTGGTTTATCCGGTGGAATGAAGTGATGACAATCCACGCAAAACCCGGATTTCGAAGCCATGTGTACATGCTGCCGGTGGGGAAACTTCACCGCTTCGTATTTTTCTTCGAGATAACCAATAACAAGTGTGTCTGGCGGTAGCTCAGATTTTTTTAATTTATGACCCTCGCCGATGAACATTTGTGGGTCTAATTTTAAGCAGGGATCTTCTTGACTCGGCTCGAGGCATCCATGACAAAATGAACAGTTAAGCCCTTTCATCGATGAATGTGCTTTGCTCACTCGCAATTCCTGTGCGTTCAAAGCAACCACAATGCCGAGAATCCCTAAACAAAACATCCAAAGGAATTTTTTTGCCATTTTTATTTCTCCCTTACCTTTTATGGCTCGATGAATTGGATTCATTTTACATTTTACCTCAGGCTTTTTCCTGATGCGCCGGCAAAATTGGGAAAATGGTTACAAACGCTCTGTACAGAATCGCCAATGCGGAGATGAGTCCGATAGTGACCAAAAATTCCCAAATTGAGGGCACGTATTGTTTTACGGCATATTGTGGTTTATAAGCGATAAAAAAGACATTCACGCGATTGATAAGCACTCCGAAAAAGATGTAAAGGAATGATGCCCAGAACAACATTTTGGCAGATCTGCGCGCTTTCTCAAAAAGCAGGATTACCAAAGGAATAACGATTCCCACGAAAAATTCAATAATGAACATCGTGCTTTGCAAACTTCCTTCGAACATATATCCCCATGCCTGACGAATTGTGAGATCCACAATTTTCATAATGAGGTATAAGCCCAAAGTCACTGGAATCATTCGCGCGAGTGGTGCCAACACATCGATTTCAGGTTTGCGGCCAAGAGAACGCGATGCCCACATGGATTCGAAAATAACCATTGGAAATCCTACCGCAATCGCAGAAACTAAAAACAGCAAAGGCAAAAGCGGTGTGTACCACAATGGATGCATTTTGTAAGGAGCAATCACCATGAGATTCCCCAGCGATGATTGATGCAAGCAAGACAGTACAACGCCTAAAATAATAAAAATCCACATTATTTTTGAAAATATTTTATCAAAAAACCGCAGAATAGCATCGATCCATTTAGGAGACCGGCCGATAAATCGCTCAGTAACAACGGGAATAAATTCGATATAGAGCACTGTAAGATAAAGCATCACGCACATGCCGACCTCGAACAAAACGGAATTTCCTTGCCACATGGAAGGCAGCAGCGGATGCCAGATATTATACCAGCGACCTAAATCAAATAACAGACCGATTGCCACAAAAGTATATCCCAGCATTGCAGTTAAATGAGCGGGACGGCCTAATACCGCATATTTTTCTCGCCAAAAAATGTGAATCAAGGCGGCAGTGGTAAATCCGCCGGCAGCAAGAGCAACGCCAGAGGAAACATCGACGCCGATCCAGAGCCCCCACGGATATTGATTCGTGAGATTGGTGACAGCGGCTAATCCTGCAAAAATGCGATAAATAGCAACTACAATACCAACGCCGAAAAGGAGAAAGAGAACTTTAACGCCGGGAGTCAGAAATTTATTTTCAACCGGAGCCGCTTCAACATGTCCGCTCATTTGTCACCTCCTTCCGTTCTCCCCTTTTCTTCTTCTCTGCTTTTGAATAACCACATGATTCCTCCGAGGAAAGCGAACAGAGAAATTTCCGGGATAAAATGTTTAAAAAGTCCATGTTGTACAGGTTCAGTGTAACTCGGGATGGGACGATCTTTGAATTTCATCATATCCATTTCCCACATCGGTTTGCCTGACAGATACATCCAGGCCGTGCCGCCTAATTCATTCTCGCCATAGACATGATCCACATACTTGTCCGGATATTTAGCGATGCGATCATGGGCGAGCTCAATCAATTCACTGCGTTTGCCAAAAGTGAGCGCTCCCACCGGACAGATTTCCACGCACGCTGGTTTGCCACCGTACTTTGGTAAGCGATCAAAACAAAAAGTACATTTTCTGACTTGCGGCGTCAGCGCATTTTCGTACTCATAGGTGGGAATTTGAAAAGGACATGAAGCCATACAATAGCGACACCCGATACATTTCCAGGCATCGTAAACGACTGCACCTGTCTTTTCATCTTTTGTTAGCGCCCCGACAATACAGGCGGATACGCACGCCGGTTCAAGGCAATGCATACACTGCACTTTTACGTAATAGGGCTTTTCGGGATTGTTGGGATCGTCGTAACCGTTCACAACTGTGTATGTTTCTGAATCCGGACGACGCATGTGACCGAAAACTGACTTGTCGTCATATTTTTCAATGGGCTGGTTTGGCAATTTGTTGTAATCCTTGCAAGCCCATTCACATTTGCGACATCCGATGCAGACGGTTGTGTCCACCAGGACCCCGTACCAATCCTCCATTTCTGACTTTGGGACCGATGCTGTGACCCTCTGGGCCGCACCGGCAACTCCCCAAGCTCCTGCAGCGGAAGTGAATTTTAGAAAGTTTCGTCTCGTCAAATCCAATTTTTGTCCTCCTCTTATTTAAAAGTATTCAAACGATTGGTTTTCCAAACATATCGACGAAATCTAAGGTACTCCCCTTTCTGCTTTTAATTTGATTATATTAAAAACCGCGATTAGAGCGTCTTTGACATTTTCCTTGGTGAGAGGTGTAGAGAGAATATGAAGTACGCCTTCATTCATAATTTGGCTGCCG
The DNA here is from genome assembly GCA_002085355.1 of Candidatus Zhuqueibacterota bacterium 4484_87. Lineage (GTDB taxonomy): Bacteria > Zhuqueibacterota > Zhuqueibacteria > Thermofontimicrobiales > Thermofontimicrobiaceae > 4484-87. Next base: position 3,031 of record NATN01000004.1, read on the forward strand.
GTTTTTTTATCCACTGTGTCGGCGATGACAAGAAGAGGAACTCTGGGGCGCATCTGCCGGATGAGGCGAATTGTCTTGATCGGATCGATATCAGATCTGATTCTGAAATCAAATGCTACAGCGTGATATGCCCGCTCCTGAATTGTCAACAGAAAATCTTCAAACGTCTGCTCTGCAATGACTTCAAAAGGAACTACCTGTGCAGCTTCCTGAAAAATCAGAATAGTTTGCCGGATGTTGCTCCCCAACACAATTTTCAGCGGGGTCATAGCTCCTCCCTTGCAATTTTATTTAATATTATCAAAAATTATTCCACTAAAACACTTTTGAGGGAATTAGGAAAGCCATAACTCCTTAAAAATCAATGGGGTTTTTCTGTGAGATAACGGGAAAATTTGCAGCAGGTCGCAGAGTGAGACATCTATTTCTCACTTATTAGCAGATATTAAGGCTCAACAATCTATTTTTCCTTATCTTAACAATTATTGTAGAGGAGATACGGAGTGAGACACGCATTTCTCGCTAATTTTGACGCCATAAAGAGGGATTGAGACCATGTTTATTCAAAAGACGGTGTAAATTTCTCCTGGTCATCTTTGATTTTTCCGCCATTTGAGTGACATTGCCATGACATTTTTTTAGTAGAGAAAGCAAGTAGGTTTTTTCAATTTCTTCAATAGCGCGCTCTTTGGCTTCGGCAAGTGGCAGAGACGTCCAATTGTTTCGATGATTGCCAGAAAGGCCAATTTTCAATATTGATGCCGGCAAATCGCGAATAGTAATTTCTTCTCCGCGCGACAACGAGATAGCGTGTTCAATCACATTTTCCAATTCCCTGACATTTCCGGGCCAATCGTATTGCTCGAAGAGCTCCAGCACATTACTTTGAAATCTTAAAATCTCTTTAGGCGAAGATTTGATTTTTTGTTTCAAAATATATTCAGCCAAAAGTGGGATATCTTCTCGGCGCTCTCGCAATGGCGGCAGATGAATATTAACGACATTAATCCGAAAATAGAAATCGTCTCTCAAAATCCCCTGTTCTCGTGCTTTTTCCGGATCTTTGTTCGTCGCGGAAATTAATCTCACGTCCACCTGAATGAGCTCATTGCCGCCTAAATGCCTCAACTGCTGGTCCTGCAAAACCCGCAGCAATTTTGCTTGTAAAGAAACAGGCAATTCACATACCTCATCCAAAAAAAATGTACCACCATCAGCAAATTCCAGCAAACCTAATTTTCTTTTTCCAGCGCCAGTGAAGGCGCCTTTTTCATAGCCAAAAAGTTCGGCTTCGAATAAATTTTCCGGAAAAGCACTGCAATTCACCGGAACGAAAGCGTGCGTGTGTCGCGTGCTTCGGGTATGAATACTGCGGGCTATCAATTCTTTCCCGGTGCCACTCTCACCAGTGATAAGCACATTCACATCCGAAGTAGCGATGCTCTCAATAGTTTCAAAAATTTTTCGCATCGAAGTACTCTGTCCCACGATATTGTCGAAACCATATTTATCTTCGAGCTGCTTGAGCAAAGTCGTCCGCTCCAGGAAAAGCTTTCGCTGATTGAGTCCTTTTTTGATGACTACTTTCAGATATTCCAAATTAAACGGTTTTTCAATAAAATCAAACGCGCCTCTTTTCATTGCCTCCACCGCGCGATTGATAGTGCCATAAGAAGTAAAAATCACCATCGGTGTAAACGGCGCGATTTGCTTTACTCTTTCCAAAATTTGCATGCCATCAATCTCTGGCATGAAAAGATCGCACAAAATGAGGTCGAAATCCTCATGCTCCAGCAGTTTCAGCGCCAAATCACCATTATCAACCAATATGGACTTATAACCCAGGGCATCCAAAATCTTCTGACATGCATTCAGCATATCTTTTTCATCATCGACCACCAAAATTCGCGCCTTGTTTTTCATCATCAGTCATCACCCTCACTTTTCAAAGGCAAAAAAACTTCAAATTCGGATCCCTTTCCGGGCTCGCTACTGACGCTAATTTTCCCGCCGTGCCGGTGAACAATTGCCCGAGATATGGACAATCCCAACCCTGTACCTTTCCCCGGATTTTTCGTCGTGAAAAAAGGATTAAAAATTTCAGGGAGAATCTCGGGGGGAATTCCTTCCCCAGTATCAGAAATTTTCACGCTGATGCCTGCCTCTCCCCCTCTTTCGGCAGGCTGCATCTCAATTTTAATTTCACCTTCATCTTTAATGGCATCAACCGCATTATTGAGCAAATTGATAAAAACCTGTTCCAGTTGACTCGGATCCGCCACCGGTCGCGGCAAATCCGAGGCATATTTTTTCGAAAGACGAATTTTTCGTGCCCGAAAACTATGCCCTAACAAGAAAAGACATTCTTCCATTATTTTGGGCAAATCACAGGGAATCGGCTTAAAAGGCATATTGTGAGAATAGCTGAGCAGACGTCGCGTATAGTCGCTAATGCGCTGCGTCTGTTTTTTGATAATGCGAATTTCTTCAGAAAAATCAATGTCATTTTTCAGCTTCTTCAATTCTATGACCTGAACTTGCGCTGCGATAATGCTGGCAGGAGTATTGATTTCATGAGCCACCGTATCAACCAATTCGCCCACAGACGCCAGCTTGGACGCCTGACAAACTTGCAGATGCAAATATTCCTTTTGCCGAATCAGTCGTTCCGCTTCATCTGTATGTATCCATTTGATGCTCAATCGGTAAAAAGCAATGACAATTAAAGCGAGAATGAAAATGACCAGCACAAAAAGCAAAGTAAATTTGCTTCTCAAAACACCAGTCACATCTGATAAATTAGAAGAGATGACAAGAGTCCAACGCGCATTTTGAATTTGTATTGGAACGTAGGACATTATTTTTCTGGGTTCGTCACCTACCGTGTATTCGCCAAAAGCAACGTCAGACGCGAGCATCCGCTTCTGCCAATTGAACGAAGCATGGCATTGCAAGCAATCCATAGAATCCTCCGCAATACTTCGCAGTACCATTTCCGGATGACGCGAATGATAAAGAAGCCTGCCGTCACTGTCCATCAGCCATGTGGACATATAACAGTCAACGCTCAGCGGAACTACATAATGTTCAACCAACCAGTTGAAACTTGCAACAACGCCGATGTAGCCAATTACTTTTTTACCCGAAACCAAGCCAGCATTTTGGGGATACTGGGAAACAGGGAGAATGACAGAGTAGTATAGCTCCTTGTGATTTCTTTTGTTGGGAAAAACTTTTGAATACCAAGCCGCATTTATTTCTTTTCTCAAATGAGCACGGACAGAGTCTCCCTGCACTGCATAAATATAGTCTGAGATATTTTCAGGCAAAGAAAATAATGGTCTGCAATTTTCATCAGTGATAAAAATTGCTCTGATATTGGAGCCGGCGTGAGCTTGAAAAAAATTAACCAAAAATGTCTGGTAATTTTTTTCATCCATATTTTGCAGGTATGGCGAAGTTGCCAGAAGTCTGACATCCTCGGCAATGTGTGACAAAAAATCAGTAATTCCTGAGGCGGAGATAAGAGCCATCTCTCGTTGAAGCTGTTGGTGATTGCATTTGGTTTCATGAAGGGCGATCTGATAGATTTTCAGGAAAGAAAAAATGACTAGAAACAAACTAACTAAAGTAGCAACCACGATTCGAATTGATTGTAATCGATTCTTTTTCATTGGCCTCGCAGGGAAAATGCTGAGCATATTTTAAACAACATCATGTATTAATAATAGTTAATAATTTTTTTTATAAATGTCAACAAAAAAGATGATAAAATACAAAAAGGTATTAGATATTAGAAGAAATGTATGAACAACCATAATTTTCATTTGTACGCATTAAATCATTACCTTTTCAACATCCTCTTGCTCATTATTTTGAAAACCAAATTTTAGCGTTCGTGCTTTACTGGATATCCTTGGAAATTTTGTTTTCTACACAGTCAACAACTTGACCCTTATGGCTGCATGTATGTTAACCAATGAGCATCAATTTCCTGGCATGTGGTACGCAAGATTGAGAGACGTTATTGTGGAAAAAATATATGTATTGTTCTAAAAAATCAAATTTGAAGTGAATTAAATTCAATCTTATTCATTTACAAAAAAAAAAGCGGCTCAATTTGTTGGCCGCTTTTTCAATTTAAAATTCTATTAGATTTATGCTTCTTTATCGTCAGAGTCCTCTTTTTGATATTTGCTTTCTCTAACTAAACGCTCGTATTCTTTTGGGTGATGATGTTTTAGATCTTCCAGAGAGATTTTCCCGTCCATCCAAGTGATATTTAGCGGATAAACATCGGGATGAAAGATTACAAAGAACCAGTGCCAGACTAATATTGCCAGCGAAGCGAGCCATGCCTCATAATAATGTACGATTTCGGCTGCTTCAAAGAACCATCCGGGCAAGAAGCGAGCAAAAAACTCAGGAAACCAGAGCATAAAACCCGAGGCTCCCATAATGATTATACCCCAGATTAATGCGAGGTATTCTGCTTTTTCGCCATAATCAAAATGTCCAAATTTGGGCTTCTCTTTGCTCAAGCCAAAATGAAATTTGATATTTTGCCAGAAACAAATTAAATCATCTCTGTTTGGTAGCATAGCGATAAATTCTTCTCTCCCCTTTGTTGAGAAGATAAAATATCCTGCCTGAATCAATGAAATAACAATCATTATAACCGCAGCAATACGGTGTAATGTGCTGCGTACGACCTCATCCATTCCTAAAGAATACAGCATCTTGACCCAAAAAGCATCTGGAAATTTTAAAGCAAAGCCAGTAACCGCCAATGTACCAAAACTTAAAATTAGCAAAAGATGCTGGTAAACTTCAAAAGATTGAAATCGTGGAACCAATTCGCTGTACTTTTTGGCACGATGTTTTTGCCGAATGTGATAAATGACGATCATTAAATTGTGCAAAAACATTCCGCCAATCACAAGAATAATCATCCATTTGTAGAAATTTTTTAAAAGATAAGCGATATAATTTCTATCTTTTAACCCAATTGGATGAACTTCAATTTTTGCAAATTCTGGGGTCGCATTTTCATGACATTGACCGCACGTCGTCACCAAATTTTTTGAATTTGTTGTGGCTAAAGAATCATTTGAATCTCTGATACTATGTGTTTCGTGGCAACTTGTGCAGGTTGCTGCATTCGGAGAACCTTTCAGTACTGCTAAACCATGATAACTCCGGAAGTAAGATTCAAACCGGCGATAATCGAGGCCAAAACGAGACATTAATTGTTCAGAAGAATGACAACCGGCGCAAACTTTTGTGGCTTCTAATTCGGAATGTTTAAAATTGTCTTCATCAATATAACTTTTAATATTATGTTCTCCATGACAATCGATACAATTCGGCGATTCATGATGGCCGCGCTTCAACGAAAACCAGTGAACGCTTTGTGTGTAGTCTTCGGCTTCAGCCTCATGACAGGTTCCGCACGTCTCAGGAATATTAAGTTCGTTTAACTTTGATTCCGGATCCACGGCAGATTTAATATCATGGCTCCCATGGCAGACAATACAAGTTGCTACTTCAGCTTCAGGATCTTCCGCAAAAATTTTCCCATGCACGCTCTGGGCATAAAGTTTGACCGCAATTGATTGTTTGTAGCCGAATTGCCGCATGATATTTACATTGGAATGACAACTAGCACAGGTTTCTAATAGATGCTTCCCATAAACCAGCGAGCTACTATCTGTTACAGAATGTATATCATGCTTTCCATGGCAATTCCAACAGGTCGCCGCATTTTTTATCCCTTCCCTTCTTCCTAACCCATGAATACTTTTTTCATATTCGTCATTGATGTCTTCATGACAGTTAGCGCAGGTTGGTTCCTTCAGTGGCAGACCATCCGGATGGTCCTCTGTTACCGCATGACAATCCACACAATCCAAACCCTCATGCACTGAACCCTTAAAATGATTAGCATCCACGAATAGAGACAATTCAACAGAATCACTTATTACTCGGGTGATTTCCGGATCAGAATGGCATTCCATGCATGTCTCATTATCCATCTGAGCGTAAACTAATCCAGAAAAAAGCAATAATATCCACATCCAGATAAGCTTTTTCCACATAATATGATATCCTCCATTTATGGCTTGTCAATTAGCAACAACGCAATTTGAACACGGATTGTCTGCTCGTTTTGTCATTCATGACATTTGTTGCAAATAAAAGTGCCTTTATTTTGCTTAACAAATTATCTGGAAACTTTTCTGCGCACGACAATGGTTTAAAAAACGATATTCACATAAATTTTCAATATTAAGCACATCAATTCTCACAAAGTAGCCAGACTTAACTTATTGGCTATTTTAAAATTAACGATACATTTTAACGTCGCTATAATAATATCAAAACACCTAATGTCTTTTTCAGCTAAAAGAAATGAACAAGGAGATATTCTGCTCATAAATTTATCATAAATGCCAATCAAGCAACTAACTCAGATATTAATCCTTCTCGAAAAAGTCATGAACAATCACATGAAAATCCTTGTCGTTCAAAGCACGCAGTTCGCCGATGTAAATCTTTCCATCTGCAGGAATATTTTTTTCATCAACCGTCGATTTAACTGATTTTTTGACATATCCCTGCAATTTTTCCAGTTCTTCTTCAAAAAACTTAACCGCCTCCTTGCCAATTTTCAGGTTCTTAATGTCCTCGTCCAATTTTTCCGCATCTAACTGACAAATCCAATTTCCTTCATACGATGTAATTTCCAAACGATCAGGATATTCAATAACAGCACCATTATTTTTTAACACCCGCCCTGTAATTGGAGATCGGAACGAGATGGTCTTTTGGCCTACGCGCACACTGAAAAGCAATTGGCCCTGCTTCACTTCCATCCCTGGATTTGGTGCATCAATCGCATCTATTTTGCCGATCAATTTATTTGCAAAGTCATCAACGCCAATATGTGCTTCGCCACTTTCGGTGAGTGCCGCCCAAGTGTGCCATGGTGCAATAAACACTCCGCCTGGGATGTAAAATTCGACAGTGTCTTTAATTTCTGGCTCGCCCACATGGGTAATGTGCACTCGCGATTTAAGTTGCTTGCGAATGCGTTCCTGACGCTGAATCAGAAATTTATCAACCATAGCAACCAATTCATCCTCAGTAAAGGGCTTTTGTACGTAATCCATAGCACCGTATTTCATGGTTTCAACTGCGGACTCAACCGTGGCATACCCAGTAATAATGATGACATCAATATCAGGCCGCAAATGTTTTACTGCCTTGCAAACTTCTACACCATCCATTTCCGGCATTTTTAGATCTGTAAAAACAAAATCATAATGTCGTTTCTGGATCAGAGCTAAAGCTTCTTGTCCGGTTTCTACGGTGTCAATCGAATAGCCGGCCAAAACAAGAATTTTACGAAAACTATCCAAAATAATTTCTTCATCATCAACTGCCAAAATTCGTGCTTTCGGGTTGGGCACTTCAACACGTTTCAATGTTTTTGATTCATGGCTGAAGTCAAGCTGCAAATTTGTCTCGAGAGCTTCCTGACATAATTTGCGCATCTTTTTCTCTTCCGCTTTTTTAAGAATAGTACGAATAATAAGGTCGGTTATGATGAACAGAACCAAAGCAACAATCAATAAAAACACACCCATTTTCTTCTCCTTTATTTTATCTTGCTATTTTACTGATTGCAAACCATCAAGTGATTTATTTCATAATTTAAATTTTGTGGAACGATAATGTATAGCCATCCCTGAAAATAGGGATCTTTCTCCACAATAAGCGGATCAGAAGTCAATTGGTCATTTATACGAATAATCTGGCCGCTCAATGGCGTAATGACCGGATGTATTAATCCGTTTTCTGCTTCAATTTCCGCACAGGAGAATCCCTGCTTTATTTCGCTTTCCAATGGCAATAAATTAATTTTGATAATAGCCCCAATGATCTTCAAGAATAGAAAAGAAACACCTATTTTTACCGATCCATCACGATCGACAAAACACCAGGATGCATAACCAAGACTTTTGTACTGGGAGGGACAAGGTACAATCAAAGAGTTCGTATTTGATTTTGCGTTTTGAGTTTTTTTTGTGGCCTCGACATATCTAAAGCCCCTATAAAGCGAGCTCAATAATTCATCGGCTGTAAATGGTTTTGGCAAATAATCAATAGCTCCAAAATCTAAAGATTTTACAGCATTTTCAACAGTGGCGCAGCCGGTAATCATAATGACCGGCAACGGATTATGAATTTCATTAAGCTTTTCTAAAAATTGAAAGCCATCCATATCAGGGAGTTTAATATCACAGAGACACAGATCGTACGCGTTTTTAGTGGCAAGATTAAATCCCTGAGTGGCATCTGCAGCAGTAGCCACTTCCCAGCCTTCTGAGCCAGCCACTCGTTTGATTGCTTCTAAAATTACCGGCTCATCGTCAATTGCTAACAAATATTTTTTGCTTTTGTCCATTTTAAGCTCTAGCCTCTTTTTACAGGCAAATGAATGGTAAACGTTGTACCTTTACCTAGTTCACTCTCAACAGAAATCATTCCTTCGTGATTTTCTAAAATTCCCCATATCACAGCCAGGCCCAGTCCCGTTCCTTGTTGACCTTTAGTGGTAAAAAATGGATCAAAAATTTTATCAACAATTTCTGGCGGAATACCGCATCCCGTGTCGGAGATTTTGATTTCGATGTAATCGCGAGGACCTTGTTTTTCGATGTAATCCCAATGTTGCCACTGGCAATCATCGGTAAAACAACCCCGCAGTTGGCCCTTTCCTGGAATTTCAAGTAAATAGATCGGCATGCCGCATTTCGGACATTCCTCGTCTTTGTCAATGAGTGAAATATCGCATTTTGGACAAAGTATCTCAATAGGGGTATTATTTTTTAATGGTATTTCTGATCTGCAATGATTCCTGCCATAAATGGGATCCAGATAAACAAAGCTTTCTTTGCCATTTATTTTTATTTTTAACTTGATTGATGGCAGCCCATCAATACGCATCTGTGCATCCATCAGATCGTGCCCTTTGGGACATAGAGCCTGTTTTATTTGCACTTTTCCATAAGGAGAAAGACGTACATGGGCAGTCTTAATAGAAATTTTTCCACCATTTGGCCCAATGGCTTGTTGAGCATTAACCAGTAAATTAGTAAACACTTGCTGCATCTGATTAGGGTCGATGTAAATGGTGGGTAAGCGGGGAGCATAATTTCTCTCAATTTGAATCTGATTGAGCGCAAGTTGATTCTCTGAAACCTTCAATGCTCTATCGATGACCTCATGGATATCAGAATGTACTTTCTTGGGAATGGACTGCCGAGCAAAGTCAAGTAATCCTTTGACAATTTCTCGGCTACGCATGGTTTCCCGCACAATTACTTCCAGATCGCTATGTAGCTCATGTTGATTCTTCGTACGCTTTAACAGGAAACTGGCATAAGTCAAGATACCGGTCAAAGGATTATTGATTTCATGCGCAACGCCAGCAGCTAATCTTCCCAGAGAAGCCATTTTATCCGATTGAAACAGTTGTTGTCGAGCCTCGGCAAGTTTGCGTGTCATTTTATTGAATGACCGCGCTAGAATGCCCAATTCGTCATTACCTAAATCAGGAATTGTGTAGATTAAGTTACCAGACGCAACCTCTCTGGTAGCTGTCAATAATTTTTGTACCGGTCGATCCACAAATTTTTTAATTAGGAGCCATAGAATAATAGCCAATAAAAGAATAGCTAAAATAGCCAAGACGATCATTTCTCTGGTTACGGTGGAAATTTCTTGATCGACGTACCTTAAACAAACAGTCAAATCGAGCACACCCAGAACTTTTTGACTCTTGGGGTGGGCGTGACAATCTGCCTGCCAGCAAGAAGGTTCATTATAAATAGGATTAATAACGCCCATAATTCTGGTTGAATCAGGATGAAGGCGATAAATGCGCACTCTTTTAGAAATGGAGAGCTTTTCTAAAGGCTGATCCGATTCATGGCAGGAGTAACAGGCTTCGGCCTTTTTATCCAGAATCATGCCGATTTGTGAACTATCGGCGGCGTACATTACTTTACCTTCTTTGTTCAAAATACGTACCTGCTTAACGCAGGCTTGTTTGCCAACCGTTCGAATGATTTCGTGAGTCACCTCGCGGTTGTTGCTTAGCATCGCCACTTTAGTGCTGTTTTTTATGGTTTCGCTTTGCGTGTTTACAAAATTTTTAACCTGATTCATAACAAGATTAGATTGAGTTCTAAAGGTTAAAATCGCAAAACCAGTAAAAACAAGTGTGGCAACTACAGCGATTGCTAAAATCAATTTAAAAGAAATCTTATTGAACATTTCCTGCCTACCTTTTTATAATTTTCCCCGGAATATCCTTTGGGAACGATTTGTCCTCATGGCATTCCGTGCATTGTGGCTTCGCATTGAAATTATGATTCAAATGGCAGGTTTCACAATCTATTTCTACATGATTTTCATCCAGTTGTACCCCTGTTACCGAATGACTAAACGCTCCTGATTGCCAATTTGCTTTGTGACAGCTATTGCAGTTCGTATTTAGAGCGCTGAACTCCACCTGATTTTTGTGACAGGTCTGACAGGTCAAATTTTGGTGAAAAACTTTTAATGGCCAGCCAGTTTTTGCATGATTAAATGGAGCCTTTTGCTCGATCCCATGACAATGCTCACAATTTTCGTCAATCGCCTTTTCATGGCAAGGCAGACAATTATCGTGTTCTAAGCTTATTTCCTTGGTTTTTGCATCTGAAGCATGGCAATCGGCACAGGCATTATCCTTGTGGCAATTTTTACATGCCAGGCCAAAGGTGAAAATGTGTTGTTTATGATAAAAAGTAACAACCGGTGCTTCGTCATAATCACTCTTTAAGACATAAACTTCAGGTGTCTTTGGTACAGGATGGCGCTTCTTTGCCAGCTCGGCGAGCTGTTTTGGGCTTTGTGAAATATCTTCGCTCGCTTTAGGATGACAGAAATAGCAATCCGATGTCTTACTCCAGTCGCTGTCCCAACTTCGATGACAATCAATGCATAATTGATGGTAAGCACCTTTCAACGATGGTCTTGACAAATCATTTAGCTGTCGTTCCGGTTTGTGGCATTCAATGCAAGGCTGCACCTTGCCTGGAGGGTTGTGATGATGACAAGATTCGCAACCTCCGAGCATTTCACCCATTTGTGCGTGCAGACGATGGGTAAAAACTGCCGGCGCATATTTGTTTTGTAATGTATCAATTATAAAAAGCGTCGGCGCATCTTCCACCGAATGATGTAATGTAATGCCTTCACGAATAAAATTTGGGGCGATTTTTAAACACGGTTCATTGTAGGTCGGTTTTTTACAATAATGACATTCATCGCAACGCAACGGAAATTTTGCATGGTGACCTAATTGTTGCGCAAAGCTGACACTACTCAATACAAATAGAATGCCCAAAATAATCATCATTCTTTTCATTGTATTACTCCCCGAATTGCGTATTTGGCTTTGGCGCTCACACCTTTTAAAGGAACAGAAATCACAGGAAAAATCATAACGAGCGCCCTGTACAATAAAATTTCAATAGCAATAAAACCAACTGTAACAGAAATTTCGCCAATTGATGGCCAATATTGTTGCAAAATGTATGGTGGTTTATATGCTATAATAAAAACATTAAAGCGATTTAAAGCAACTCCGAATATAACCAAAAGCGAAGCTATGTAAAGAAGCGTTCTTGAATGCAGGACTTTATCCCAAAAAAACATGCGCAACGGAATGATGACCCCGAATAATATTTCAATGACCCACATAATGGTCTGCAAGTTGATTTCATTTAAATAAACATACGTTCCGCGAATGACCATATCTCCTAATTTAAAGGCAAGGTAAACACTTAAAATCGGGCCAATAAATCTGGCTAATTTACGCAGTACATCCATCTCTGGTTTTAACCCGAGCGAGCGTGATGCTGTCAAGGATTCCATGATGACCATTGGGAATCCGACAGAAAAAGCTGACAGTAAAAAAAGTAATGGCGAAATAGGGGTTTGCCAAAGCGGATGGACTTTTTTGCCAGCAATTAGCATCAAAGTGCCCAACGAAGATTGGTGCAGACAGGAGAGAACCACACCCAAAATAATGAAGAAAAACATGGTTTTACCTAAAAAGGAATCCGCGAAACGAAGGAAACCATCAATAGGCTTATTCAAAAATTTTAAAATACCTTTTAAATGCACGCGTCCAATAAATCGTTCATTGACAATGGGAAAAAATTCAACGTACAGCGTGGCAAGGTAAGTCATCACGCAAATACCTACTTCGAATAAAACGGAATTACTATTCCCCATAATAGGCACATGCCAGATATTATAATAGCGACCAAGATCAAACATGACGCCAAGCCCCACAAAAGTGTATCCCAACATGGCTGTCATAATAGCCGGACGCACCAACACATGGAAATCTTCCCGATAAAAAATATGGACAAGAGCTGACGTTGTAAATCCACCTGCGGCTAAAGCGACTCCTGCGGCTACATCAAGACCGATCCAAATTCCCCATGGAAACTGGTTGTTCAGATTTGTTACAGCTCCCAAGCCAAATCCGAAACGCAAAATGCTCCAGATAATACCATTAGCCGCTAATATTAATAAAATAATAACTCCCTTGCTCAAGAAAGGCCTTTTTATTGGCTGCGGTTTAAAATATTCTTCCATGGCTATTCCTCCTCTTCGCTCGACTGTTTTCCAAGCCACATAATGCCACCTAATAAAGCGTAAAGTGCGACTGGTGGAACAAAAAATTTAAAGATGGCGTGTTGAATGGGTTCGGTGGCACCAGGAGCTGGGTTGGTTCCCACATCCGGAAAGCCAAGTCTCAAAAATTCCTGGCCGCCTAAATAGAGCCAGGATGTTCCGCCAACTTCATGTTCACCAAAAACATGGTCGATATAACGTTCTGGATTCTTACGTATCCGTTCATGCGCAATTTGAATCAATTCATAACGTTTGCCAAAAGTAAGCGCCTCAGTCGGGCAGGCTTCAACACATGCTGTCGGTAGGCCTTTTGAGGTGCGTGTTTCATAGCAAAAGTCACATTTCATGATCCTTGGTTGTATGGTTTTATCGAATTCGAATGCTGGGATCTGAAAAGGGCAGGCCACCATACAATAACGGCAGCCAATGCAACGGCCTTCATCCCAAATTACTGCTCCATTTTCCTGTTTAGTAAAAGCACCGACAATACAGGCAGAAACGCAAGCCGGGTGGTCACAATGCATGCATTGCACTTTTACTGTAACCGACTGTTGCCGAGAGTTTTCGGCCGGATATTCATTGACTACAGTCAAAGCAGTGTGATCGGGCCGACGCATTGTTTCAAATACCGAACGGTCGCTATAATCGTCTATGTTGCCTGCGGGTAAGCCATGCTCAACTTTGCAGGCATACTCGCACTGCCGGCAACCAATGCATACAGTCGTATCGACAAGCACACCCAAACGATCGTCAGAGACAACATTTTTGGGTGTGGCTTTGCTCTCTTTTGCACCAACGGCTGTAAGAGAAACAGTACCCATAGCCTTTAAAAATGATCGACGGGATTGAGACATGATATTTTTCCCTCTAATTTGTAAATTAAATTAGCATTGTTTAAATATTGGAATTCTTCAAAGCAAGTTTTTAAATAATGGAAAAATTACAAATCAAATTGAATAGAAGCTGGAAAATAAAGCCCAAAATATGAAAATCAAAAAGACAACCCTTCCACAGGGCTCACTTTGATGTTCCACGATTAGCCGCCTTATAAAAACAAAAGTCATAACATCAAAGAGAATATCTTGTTGGCGTTTTTGAAAAATCCCGGAAGACTCTCAAAATTTAGCCCTTAATGGCTACAGTATCCCGAAATTTTTTCAAACAACATCAACAATTAAGGAAATGATAATCTTGAAAAATAGGGCAAAAAAAACATAACCGCATCCCATGGGCTATGTTTAGTAGAAATAACACTGCAGCGATCCAGCTTTCGCTGGTCCCCGTTGTTTTCACCTCTACCCAATAGAAAATATATTTTAGTTTGCCTGCGCAAAATTTCTCTTTGAGTCGGCGGTGAAAACATCTTTTTAGTTGCTGCGGATGCTATATCCCCTGAACGTCCAAAAGTGTGTGAAATGACTTGACACTCAAAAAACAAAAGTGGCTATCCATGATTTTACGGATAGTCTGGATTTTTATTTTCACATAGAAAAGTTGGTTGCATAGCGCTGTACGAATCACTTTGGCGCAATTCCTTCGTTATTAGTCCGCCGCCAGAGAATCTTTTTCATTAAGTCCTAATTAGTCGCTTCAAATAACAATAGATGAAAAAAAATCTCCTAAAAAACAAGCTAAATAGCGATTAGTTTCTCATGCTGAGGAAAAACTTTCTGTGTCAATATTTTTTTTTGCTTCTTTAAGTAAAATGGAAACGAACCCATTTATTTCTTTTTCATTGCATTTTAAAACGGCACGCTCCCCGCCTCATGGCACTCAAAACACGACACACCGCTCTTGCCGCCCGTCAAATCTGAACCGTGGCAGCCTTGGCAAAAAGAAATAGCGTCGCTGTTATTGGCAATGTAAGCGGCGTGATTATCATTGTTATCCACCAAAACCCAACTGGGCGGATGCGGATAGGTTTGATGACACTGGAAGCAACTAACTCCGGTTTTGCCGCCGTCTAATTCAGCGCCATGACACGCTTTGCAGGATGTGTAACCGACCTCGAGCACCTTGGCGCCGTGGAAATTATTAGCGTCTGCTGTATTCCAGCCTTCGGGATGAGCCGTGCTGGGCAGCGGATTTTTATCAGTTGAACATTGCCACATCAGTAAGCCAAAAAGCACAACCAAACCGAGAACAAATATTTTTTTCATTTTCTACCTCTGCTTAAAACTCGAATGATCCATTTTACTTATGGCAAACCACACACACTGGTTCACTTTGCGCATCCGAATGACAGCTCAAACAGGAATCTAAGTCCAATTGTGCAGCTCGCGCATGAGCGCCTCCGGTTTCTGTATTGCTCCAATTGGCAAGTGAATGATTCCGCGGCATGACCATTCTTTTCTGGTGACAATCCACGCAAAACGCCTGTTCTTCGTGGCAGGTGTAACAATTTTCTTTGTTCCCCTTGGCGTACATGCCGTGATTATTCACAAAATTCAAAGGATGCACCTGTTTGTCCAGATTGTCCGACTTGTGGCAGTCGAGGCAATATGCTTTTGTGTGGCACATTTCGCAAGAGCCGGCATCAGCGTCAGCAGTTATGCCGTGGCTCGATTTCCAGGCGAAATCATGAGTCGCTGGCTTCAACTGATCTTTTTTCGCGTGACAATCATAGCAATATTCATCCCGAGCAATGTCTTTGTGACATTCCATACACACAGACATTTTGGGCAGATGTTTCTCCATGATATTGTCGCTGTTCGCTACCTTTTCATGGCATTTTTCGCACGGGATATTTTTTTCCGCATGCTTGTCATGCGGGAATTTTGCGATATAGTCAGCAATTCTCGGATAAACGATGGCATTATCCGGATCCTTGTGACATTTGCTGCATTCCTCGTCTTCGTCATGGCAGGAATAGCAAGCATCCATATCCGGCAATAAATTATCCGATGCCTTGGCGCTCTCAACCGCTTTGTGACAATCACTACATGAAGCGCCCACTTCTTCGGCATGGTATTTATGCGAAAAAATGAGTTCCACATCCTGCGCCACTAACAAGACGCTGATAAACGCGAGAAAAATCAATGCGACAATTACAATAACGGTTTTTTTCATAACAATTTCCTCTACCAGCTAAAATGGATGTGATTTAACACACGGGAATCGCTCTCTTTGAAGCGATTTGTCAACCATTGGTATTCCAGATCAACAGACCAATATTTTTTAAATCTATAAGATAACCGAACAGCATTGGCGATTTGATTTTCAAATTCATAAACTTTTTCTGTTCTGTAGCGCGAATAATCAACATTGAGAGACGCCAGCAGATTTTGCGTAATTTGGTAGCCATAATCAAGCACGACGCCGATTTGATCTCCAGCATAACCTGATTCGTAAACCAGCCCGACACTGCCATTCAGATTGCTCACCGTAAAAAATACGCGATTAGCGGTTTCAGTATCAAACTGAATGAGTTGATATTGGCAATTCACAAAATAATTTCCTTTCAAGCGATAGCTGCCGCCCAATCGATATTGCCAATATGGATCAATTTCAAAAATAGTGAAAAACGAATTTGCGTAAACTTGTGGATATTGATTTTTCACGCCAATGTTCACATATAAATTTTTTAACAAATGATGCCGGGCGTTAAAATAAATGCGATGAAAACGGGAATTTTGTAAATCATAATGGGTTTGCAACTGAACCCACGTCTTGGGGACCAACCTCGTATTGAAATTGATGCCAGCAATCTGCCAGAAAATATCTTCGCTGTTCATTTTTTGTAAATAAAGCAACTGCAGATTGGAAGAAAAAATCTTTTTTAAATCAATCACTCCTCCGGCAGTGAAACTATCATCAAATTTATAAATCTTAAAACTGCGATTAAAATGAGATTCCACACCGGCGTAGAGGGAAAGGGATAAGTGATTTACAATCCGAGCCCGCGCAAAAAGTCCGTCCAGTCCGCCTAAAACTGTACCCGGATGAAGAAATTGCCGTCCGATGACAATATCAAACCGATTCAGCAGTTTCTTAAATTCCAGATTCAATTGATAGGCGCGAAATCGCATGTCGCTGTCTAAAGATTGGTTGAAATCAGTCAACGTACGAAACGAAGCATTGAGCGTCGCATTTGCCAATTGTGGCGAATTCATACTAAAACGGACAAGCTGATACATGCGCGTATGAGTCGTCGTATCCTCATAGCTATAAAAGGAGTTTGATGCTCTGCCGTGGAACTGAATTCCGATAGCGTCAACTTGAGAGTTGAACATTACGAAAAAAACCAGCACCCAAATTTTTGTTATTCTTTTCATAGCTTCATCTTCACTCTAATTAAAAGATAAATTTAAGAGCGGCAGGAACTCGCTGCTCGCCGCTCTCAACAATTTTTTAAAAAATAAATTATGGTTTTTCTAAAATGGCGTCGTAAATTCCCGGCTGTGGCGGGCCGGCATATTTATGAGCGCCCAACTTCGAATAAGCGAACCCATTGAAACCATAAAGCAGACTCTTTGCGTCATAACCCAATATTTTCAAGTAAGTTGCTACCTGAGCGGAGGTCTGACCTGTGTAACAATAAACAACGATCGTCTTATCCGCGGGCAGAAGATTCAGTTGGGCATCTGTCTTCAAAGATGTCTTGGGCGTAAACTGGTAAGCGCCGGGAATATGTCCGGGATTCAGGTACTCATTTTCAGGCCAATAATTGGCAATAAAATAATTACCCGTATTATCCCATACATCGTCAGCACTAATTTTGGGCCATCCCGGAGCGATGACTTCTTTAAACCGAGCTTTGATGATAGCTTCTGCTTCGGTTTCACCAGTATTCAATTTCGGGAATTCATAAGTTGTTGTGGTCGTATTCGCCGTAGTTTCCAGATCATTAAAATGCTCATCACTTGCAACCTGGTTCATCCACTGACTTGTGTTGGAAATACTTGTGTCCACTGCGCACATACCAAATAGCAAGTTTTGTGCGTCGTAGCCAAGCAAATTCAACACAGCAGTCGCCACACTTGCACTCTGGCCTGTGTAACAAATATTCAAAATGACCTTATCTTTGGGAATAGTGCCATCATCCACTTTGTCCACAAGATCGCCTAATGCCATATTCATTGCGCCTTTAATATGGCCACTGGCAAAATCTGTTGCGGAACGATAGTCAATGATGAACGGGTCATTCGCAGTATTGCCGTCTGTAAGCACATCATAAACTGCTGAAATAGAAGTATTTACCGGCAAGCCGCTCGGTGTAGTGTAATTTGAGAAATAGGTGTCACCCTTTTCTGCGACAAGAGCAAACTCATCAACTTCTTCCGGTTCCGTTCCATTGTCTTTGTCGCATCCAAGAATGATAACTAATGCGAGCATGAGCACGAGAAAGATTGTTAAATACCTTTTCATTTGCAGGACCTCCAACTTGGTTAAAAAGTTAAGTTAGTTAATTTAAAATGAACTCGACGGAACTTTATCATCCATGACAATATCTTTATTTGCATCCACTTCATAGTCAAACAAATCTGTTGATAACAGGTAGTATTCTTTTTGGTCGTGACATTTTAAATAACAATTTCCATTTGTACCTGTTGTATCGGTTTGCGCCGTCCATCGCTGAATATTGTGCGGAGTTGTGTATTTCCAGGTAGGTTCACTACCAAAATTAGGCAGATCAGATATTCCCCAACTGGCGTAAGTATCCGGCGCAACCGGAATATGACGGACTGTTACGTAATCATATTTAGCGCTTTCCGCACGAATATTGAATTTATTTTTGGCAATTTTGAAAGCAATGTAAGAGCTTCCCGTAATTCCGGCACCGCCGGTATGACAAGCATTACAATTTTTGTAGGGTTGAGAATGGCAGACCTGACAGGAAAGAGTGGTTCCCGCATCGCCTTTCCAATGCGTTTGATGGTAAATATTGGCGTCCGATTTATCTTCATGACACCCTTCACAGCTTGGAGCATTTTGAACGAGGTAACGATAATCGGCAGCGCCGGCATCGCCATGCATTTCATCTCCGGTGTGACAGAAAGTACATTTGGAGCCGCCTGGTTTGTAGCGATGCACATCTGCGAAATAACCTTCGCGCTGGCCCAAATATTCTTCGCCAACCCGGCTTCCATGGCAGGCAACGCAATTATTGTCACGTTCTGGCTCTCCAAAAACATGGCCATTGGTAAAACCTCCTTTTACGGAAGTTGGACGCTGTACGTGACATTGCCCGCATGTGCCATGACATTTTCCGCACTCGGCTTTAAATTTTCCCATCATTGCAGCATCATTTTCAATGCTGTAGCCGAGGCGATTTTCAATTCTCTTCAGATAGCCCTTTTGCGTTTTGTGCAATGACGGATGATATTGATTAACGATGTCTTCATGGCATCCAGAACAGTAGGCTTTTGCATTGTCGCTGGTAACAGCCTCGATATTCTGGTGAGCAGAATCTTTGTCAAATGCTGTTTTATCTCCACCGTGGCACACAACACAGCCAATCCTGCCGTGGGGTGTACTAAGAAAATTTTCGCTTACATTCACCATTTCCCATGCCTCTAACTGAGACACTGAGCCGCCTCAGCCCTCGCCCGAATCGCCCTCATCCGGGGGCAACGGTGTCGCAACCTCCTTCAGCAGCGACGAGTTTAAATGACAATAAGTACAACTGGACTCTTTTGAAGCAAATTGGCTGGGTGTAGGTTGATATTTATCTGTACAACCAATACCGATAAGCAAGAAGAGGATTAATAAAACAATGCCATAAAGAAAAATTTTAGGTCTCATTTGCTCCCCTTTAATCCGTTTGATATTAAATATGAAGTTAAATAATCAATTATTTCATTGATCGTTTCATCTTTCGGAGCTACTTTCTGATATTCTTTGAAATGGGTATAAGATTTTTCTATATCACAATAAAGCCACAAAATAGCGAGTCTAATCAAATATTCTTTGGAGTCAGCGAAGTTTTTGAACCGTTCCTCGAAATCATATACCAATTCAGGGCACGGGCAATCATCTAACAAAGGGTCTGTTTTAACAATGCAATCAATATCATCTTCCCGAACAAGACTTAGCAAAATCTGCAAAGAACGATCCGAATTGCCCTCTTGTACGTGGCAGACAATCAACTTCTTGCGAATCGCCTTGCTTTGCGGATTTTTCTCTAAAGCCTCGTCCAGTTCTTTAGCCGCCAATGCATATGTGTTTCACATAGAACACTTTATCACGATATATTTTTTTGAATATCAAGCTGTTAGGTTAGAATGAAACAGTCTGTTTCGTGAAACGTTTCACAGCAGGCTATTGCGGGAGATTGAGGTGTTTCATTTTTCGCCACAGTGTACTGCGACTAATACCCAGTTCCTGGGCAACGCGGGTTTTATTCCATTTATGCTTTTCTAATAATTTTAAAATAAGAGAACATTCATCCGATTCCAGGCACGAAGCATATTGTGCGCGCACAGAAGACACACCGCCACGCACTGACAACGGCAACTTATTTAACGCAATTGTAGAGCTATCCCTGGTGCGAACAAAAGCATACTCAAGAGCATTTTCCAGCTCACGAATATTGCCAGGCCAGGTGTATTCCACGAGCAATTCCAGTGCCGGATCCTCAATGTCGTTAATTTTTTTGCCGTAAATCAAAGAAAACTTCTTCAGAAAGTGTTTCACCAGGTAGGGCACATCTTCGGGCCTGTCCCGCAGTGGCGGCACAGAAACCGGAATCACATTCAGGCGATAAAACAAATCTTCACGAAATTCGCCTTTTTTGATTGATTCCACCAGATTTTTATTTGTCGCTGCAATGACGCGAACATCCACGGTATGAGTTTTCGATTCCCCGACGCGTTCAAAAGTGCCTTCCTGCAGCACACGCAACAATTGCAGTTGCATTTGCAGCGGCATCTCCCCTACTTCATCCAAAAAAATCGTACCTCCGTCTGCCAACTCGAAACGACCCTTACGATCTCGAATGGCGCCAGTGAATGCTCCTTTTACGTGACCAAAAAGCTCGCTCGCCAACAACTGCGGGGAGAACACCGAACAGTTCACTTTCACAAAGGGTCTGTCTTTGCGCTGGCTGGTTGCTTGAATCGCGTTGGCAATCATTTCTTTCCCGGTGCCGGACTCTCCCTGAATGAGCACTGAGGCATCGGAATCAGAGATTTCCTCGATGAGCTCAAAAATTTCATGCATCGATTTACTGTGTCCGACGATGCCGTGAAATTGAAATTTTCGCGTATGTTTTTCTTGCAGAATCGCCAAATCAGAGACATCGCGAAATGAAATCACTCCTCCGATGGGCTCGCCGTCGGAGTTGCGTAGAATTGCCACATTCATTTTCACAGGAATCAGTCGCCCGGCCTGATCACGGATTTTTGAATCCAAATCATAAATATTTGTCCCGGACTCAAGCACCTGCGCGATGGGACATTGGATGAAGCAAAGGTTGGATTTGAAGATATGTTTGCAGAATTTTCCCAGTACTTCCGCGCGTTTCATACCGGTGATTTCTTCTGCCGCCCTGTTGAAATAATTTATTTTAAAATCTTTATCAACAGTAAAAAGCCCTTCGGCAATGGAATCCAATATATCGTGCGTCAACTCTTGCTCGGCTGTCATTAAAGGTGCCCTTTCCGGTCTCATTTTTGGAAAATGAAACACTTTGTTTTAAAATATAAAAACTTTTGCAAAAAGTCAAGCAAAATCCATTGACACAGCGATTCGCGGATGGAAAAATTAATGGTTATTCAATGGCAAACAAGCTTTACACTTTCCCAAAAATAAAGCCGACAAACAGCTTATGATTTGCTGGATGCCGGCTTTAAAAAACGAAATTTCAGAAAAATTACTTAAAGTTTGTATCAAATGACCATAGGAATTTCTATTTATTTGATTATTAAGAAGTAATAAACGTTTATTCGGGTAACACACACAAAGAGAGCTTTCTATGAAAAAAGAACAAAATGACAGCTACGGCGTCTGCGACGCTGTCGTGCAAAAATGTCACCGAAATCCTACAAAATGTCCACGCCTCTCCGGCGCAATTGCACAAAAACGAGAAATCGTCGATCTGTTGCCGGATAAAATGAAAAAATATTCTCACAAAGAACAAAAAATTAAAAAAAATGTTGCCTCTGATGAAAAATCTTGATAACTTTATTACATAGGGTGAAATGTTGGCGATTCTATCCACTTTCTTAATTTCTGTTCCTTATGCAGTTATAGAATCCTGGGGTCATATGATACTATATTGTCATGATCATTCATGCAATAATATTCCAATATAAATAAGAAGAATTTAAAAAATGAGACGAGAACAAAGTAAATCCCTTGCATTTTTGACTGTTTGCACAAAAAATGAATTCATAGTTTTTCATCATTATTATTTTCGCGAGTGAAATTTAGTTTCGATTCGATCGAGGGCTGATAAAAATGTATTTGGATTTTAATCAACTAAAATTTGACAATTACTAGTAAAAACACCAGGCTTTTCAGAGACCTGATGCTCCTTCCCGCGATTATTAATATGCACCGACATTAACTTGTCACCAATGAAATCCTCAAAAAGCCTACTGAAAACAAACAATTTTTTACACCCATTTACTTTAATTACACTATCAAAAAAAAGGAGCATCCCATGCAAAAAACAAATTTCATCCTCGCAATTATGCTATTCATGTTAGTTTTTGTGGTCTGCGACAAGGACAAGGATCCGACCTCACCAAATGAAACTGAATCATTGGTGCAAACAATGAACACAGGCTCTTTCGGATCCATAAAAACACCATCTGGCTATGGTCTGGAAATCATTCCTGGTACTGTCCCAATGAATCAAAATGGACAGGAAGCAAATGTGGCATTTTCTATCGAATCACCTGTTGAATCGCCCTCTGAGTTACCGACCATGATGTCCCAAAGCGGCAATTTCACTCGTTATGGGCCTGAAGGTTTTGTGTTTCATTGGCCCGTTCGTACAGTTTTTCCATATCCGGAAAACAGTAATCCGTCAGAAATGGCCATTCTTCGCTATGATGAGCTCGAGGAAAAGTGGCGATTTGCTCCTTTTTCCTTTGTTGATGCAGTCAATCATACTGTTGGCGTTGATTTATTGCAATTGGGGCACGCAGTGTTGGTTAATTTATCTGCAATTCCGTTAAAAATCACCGGTTCTGCAGGAGATGAATGTATATGGGGTGGTTTTAAATTTCAAGATCAAGCCCCTGAAATGTATTACACGCTCACAGTAAAATCCGTGAGCAATATTGCCTGTCAATGGCAGGAGACTTACTTGATGGCAGAAATCATGGGTGCAATGGGATGTACTGGCGTGGATATGCACAAACCCTTGCCTTATACTACTATCTTGTTAGCCCAGGCAGATTATGAAATCTGGATTTCCAAAACAACTGGGAAAAGTCCATACAAAATTTACACCTACTCGGTCCCAGCAACGGGCAGAGTAAGCGGCTACGTCACATTTGGAACGCCGCAGCCACACGGCAGCGGATGGACGCCTTTGTCCATGCCTTCAGGAGGTCAATGGATAGAAGGGAGCCCATCAGATGGAAGCGGAGCCTGGCCTCCAGCTACAGTAACATGGGGCACCGGTGCATTCCAGGCAACGTTGAGCTGGACTAATAATACATCCCATGCTACAGATCTTGACCTTTATCTCTATGGTCCCAATAATATGGTTGTCTATTTTGGCAATAAAACTTCCGGGGATGGAAGCGTTCAATTAGACAGGGATTGGCTAGAAGGTTACGGGAATGCCACAGAAAACATATTCAGCGTAGCTGATATGCCAAAGGGAAATTACGAATTGAAGGTTCATCGCTACTCAGGGGATGGCACAAATTTTCGCGTTCGGGTCATTCGATCAGGTTCAGTCAAATCCTATTCAAAATCTGTTGCCAGTGATTTTAGCGAATTTATCAGTATTGAAAAATTTACCATAAATTGAATTTTTGACTGATGAGTTCACTCTAAAAAAAATCGGCGGACAATCAAGAATTTCATGAACTGTCCGCCGATTTTCATATTTTGCTTTCAGAAATTATTATTTCTTTGGTATATGATGTTCGATCTTCTTTTTCATCACAGCAAATTTGAACTCTTTATAGGTGGGACTTTTTGGATTGTGGCACATCACACAGTTTTTCTCATTCGGAAGAACCATACCGTAATCCGCACCTTTCATTTTTCCTGCCCGAACCCCTTTCATAACTTTCATGCTTTTGTATTTGGAACCCGGTCCGTGGCAAGCCTCACAAGAGACGCCTTCTTCTTTGGTTAGCGTCGCAGCACCAGCTTTCTTATATCCGGTCACATGACACACCAGACATTCAGGCGCTTCCTGAGGACTGCCTTTAATGCCTTTCTTTTCGGCAACTTTTTTGGCTTCCGGCGTTCCCAATGTCTCGAACGCTTTGGCATGTTCTGTCTTCAGCCACGTTTCGTAAATCTGGCCTTTTTTTGCGCCCTTATGGCACATTTTACATTTCTTCACGCCGACGTATTTAAATGTTTTCGCATCCTGAGCGAAGGCAAAAACATATAACATGACAACTGCCACAATCGTCAGCAAAGCAACAATCTTTCGCATACGACCTCCTCCAGTTTGGTTTGTGATTACCAAAAAAATCGTCCACTACGATTAGTCGCTAATAAGTTAATAATTTTTTCTTAAATGTCAAGCAAATTTTCACATTGAATTTTCTGACAATTTTATTTTTGAACTTCAACGCACAACAAATCATGGAAATCGTTTTACAAACTTCAATTGCGGAAAAAACTTTTTATCAATTTAATAACCCATAGTTTATCAAAATGTTACACCCGTCATAATTCTTGCTTAAAAACTGCTTTCTCAAAATAAAATTGGTTCAGTTATTTTCCTGTTACATCTCAATTTCAGGAAAATATTTTTTTTGAAGAATTTTTTTTCAGAGATTTGCCCCCTCTCGTTTCAAAAATTCCTGTTCTCAAAAGACATTTCACAATTATAAAAAACTCCACTTCGACAAATCCAATCTTGTAACAATACTTTTAAATTCATTTTTTAGTTAGTTCGGTCAGTTAATTTCCAAACTTTTCTCTTGCAAAAATCAATTTTAAATCTTATCTTTGTTAAAATTTATTTGCGACTAAAAAGAGATGAATTAACAATAAATGCCGGAGTTTACAAATGGAAAAAATCAGCATTCTGATGATTTACAACGACAAATTAGCTTACGACGATGCTCAATTTGACCAATCGATCCGGAGTCTCATTGATCAAAACTATGATAATTGGGAACTCATTCTAATCGATGAACGGGGACAAAATTCCAGCTATCCGGAAGTGACTAAAGCGGATAAAATCATTCACTTGCCTCTGGATTTTAAAAATCGCGCTCACTCCATAAATCGGGGACTGGCAAAATGCAACGGAGCATTTGTGGCGATTGTCAATAACGAACAATCCCAAATCACTTTTCGCCTCAGTTCGCTCGAACTTTTTTTGCACGTCGCTAAACGACACGATGATACAGGCATGGTTTACGCAGATTACCGTCTGATCGAAGCTGATGGAAGTGAAAAAGACATCCATTTGCTCAATTATCATACGGGTAGGCTGAGAGATAATATGGATTTTGGTGCGGTCTGGTTTTTTCCTAAAAAAGTACTCGATCAAATAAAAGGCATGGATGAAAGCTATCAGGCAACGCACTGGTATGATTTACGGCTACGCGCTTCGGAAAATCATTCCATCTATCATATCGAAGCCAAACAGAACGGTCATCTCTATTTCACCAAAGCCCCGGCGAAAACGCACAACGTTTTTGACTACCTGCTTGCCGGAAAAGATGTGCAATTGGAAATGGAAAAGGCTGTTACCGAACATCTCAAACGCACCGGCGCCTATCTTGCACCCGGGCAGAATTACAATA
>NATN01000266.1 GCA_002085355.1 Candidatus Zhuqueibacterota bacterium 4484_87
TGACAATATTCCCGAATATGAGTTTTTAAGGGCTCAATCACCTTTTTGGTTAGAACATTCTGTCGCTTTTTTGTTGCCCAGACATAATGGATATAAACTTTTGTGAAAGCTTTACTCATTACATTCTCTCCTATTTGGGGAAAAAGCCATGAATGGCTTTCAAATGTTTTTATTTTTCCTTTCTTTATTTTTTCTTCGGCGTGAACGCCGAAGCGAATTCCGAAATCAATTCCTTAATTTATTGATGATAAGAAGGAGTTGTTATCTTAATTTAAATTCAGCTCCTTCAAATATTCCGCCATTTTTTTCTGTACTTTTGCCAATTCCTTTTCCAACTCTTCAATCTCTTTCTGCACGGCTGTAATGTCAATTTCCGGATCTTCTTCAAATGTATCCACGTAACGCGGGATGTTCAGGTTAAATTCGTTTTCTTCGATTTCCTCAAAAGTTGCCACGTAGGCATATTTTTCTTCTACCACGCCGGGGCTCTGTTTGCCGCTGCTAAATTTGCGGTAAGTCTGTACAATGTGATCGATATCCTGCTCCCGCAAAACATTCTGATTCTTGCCGCTTTCGTACTCCCGGCTGGCGTCGATAAATAGCACGTTGGTGTTGTCGCTCTTGCCTTTGTTAAAAATTAGAATGGCTGCCGGAATGCCTGTGCCGTAAAAAAGATTTGCCGGTAAACCAATCACCGCTTCTACTAAATTTTCCTCAATGACTTTGCGCCGGATTTTCCCTTCTGCGGCACCGCGAAACAGTACACCGTGCGGCACCACTACGCCCACTTTGCCCCTACCTTCATAAGTAGTCTCGATCATGTGGGTAATAAACGCCCAGTCGCCTTTGCTTTTCGGCGGAATGCCTCGCCAAAAACGATTATAGGGGTCGTTTGCTGCAAAATCAGCGCCCCACTTGTCCAGCGAAAACGGGGGATTGGCTACTACCGTGTCAAATTTCATCAACCGATCCCCTTCTTTTAATTTGGGATTTCGTATTGTATCTCCCCAGCGAATCACTGCATTGTCGATCCCATGCAAAAACATATTCATCACTGCCAGCGCCCATGTGCTGCCATTACTTTCCTGTCCGTAAAGCGAAAAATTATCGCTTCCTACTTCTTTGGCAGCTTTAATCAGCAAAGAACCTGAACCACAAGTAGGATCACAAATTCGCGCTCCCGGAGGCGATTTGGTCAACTTGGCAATCAAGGTGGAAACAGCGGCAGGTGTATAAAATTCGCCTGCTTTTTTTCCTGCATCTGATGCAAAACGGGAGATTAAAAATTCATACGCATTACCGATAATATCATTCCCACCTAATTGCGATGGACGCAAATCGAGTCTTTCGTCACTGAAATCAATAAGTAAATTTTTCAGTCTGGCATTTTTGTCCTTTGTATCTCCCAAATTGCTGGAGTTAAAATCAATATTTCGGAAAACTCCACTTCCGTCTTCGCCTGCTAATTTGCCCCGATTGGCTTCCTCGAGACCGCGAAGCGCTTCGTTAATGAGCTCACCGATGTTCGGTTCGTTCCGATGTTCAAAAAGATAGCGAAAGGTACAATGTTCTGGAACGATAAATCGTTCGTGACGCAGTGCTCTCTCTATTCTTTTTTTGTCTCCTTTGTATTTTTTAGCATATTGCTCTTTTTTGTCTTCCCACACATCACTTACATATTTCAGAAACAGCATAGTTAAAATATAGTCCTTGTATTGAGCAGGATCAATAATTCCCCGGAAAGTATCGCAAGCGTTCCAGACAATACTGTTAATATCTTCTTGATTGATAATTTTTGATTTCTCTTGATCAGCCATTAATTTGTTCTCCGTTTGCCTGTTTATATAAAATCATTTGATACATTTTTTCCTTTTGCGAAATAATTTTTTGCATCAATGATTTTTCCGACTTCCATAATTCATTTATCTTTTTTATTTGCATCTGAATCTTCAAAGACGGAATCGGAATTTCAAAATTTTCCATAACCGCCTTTGAGATGACCGGCAAAGCGCTGCCTTTCGCCTGCATTTTGATCAAAGCTTGAGTGAATGGGTGATTTAAAAACCAATGGAGATATTCCGGCTTTATTCTCTTTTTTTGACTATCCATAATCCGAATCACCAAAAAAGAAGAAGAAGCAACAGCAGGTCCAAGTTTATGATGGTAGAGAAACGCAAAGTTTTTATCACCTTTAGCTGCAAAAATGATGTCATCGTTTTGCAAAAGATGCTTCTTCAGTCTTTTATTCAATTTCAAATCTTTGGACGATATTTTATCGGAGATAATATTTCCTTTATTGTCAAAATGTTTAACTTGTAAATAAATAATATCGCCATAAAGATCAGGTTTGCGATAGATACCTGCGTGAATTTCGGCTATTTCTGATAATTTAAATTTCAATGATTCACCTGCTATCACAATTAACTAAGTAGAATTTCTGCTAAAATACAAAAATATATTTTAATTGTCAAGGGAAAATAAAAAAATAATTGAGTATAATATCTACTGTAATTTATAATTATTGAATCTTGCAAGATGGGTTGTTTTACTTGTTTGCTGCGGACTGTCGCATTTTTTCTTAAAAAATTTCTCAATCATGAAACAAAAATCATTGACGGAAGTTTAATTCTAAATTAATGCAAAATTTCTAATCCGATAAAAATCTTTTAGGACGTCATGGATATTTCGAAAAAATTATTAAAGATGAACCGTCTGAAACGTTATCGACTTAACTTCGTCGTGACTTCCGTGTCAGCAATTTCGGTCCCGGCGAAGATATGTATTAAGGCGGTTCGGATTGATAAGTATTAGCAAGGTAAAAAGTTTTGCTTGTTTTCGATGTCCATGTTACTCCATCATCTGCAATCTCAAATTAAATTCATACCACAATCCGACCGTACTCTGCTGACCCCATAATTTCAGCAAAATAAATTTGTCTTTTGAAACAAAAGGGATTGTTACGTTCATATTGCATTTTTCCAGCGGAAGAGTGAATGGGAGATGTGCACCCGTTTGGGTAGGTTGTATAAAAATTACGTTCATTAATAGGTTTTGTCCCTTATGTTGTGTCGGTGGTTTTGAAAATATCTGTATGTAGGGAATACAAATTTGCATTCACTGCTTTTCGGATCACCTAAGGGAATTAGTGTAATGGGTGAATTTGTAAAGACACCGTCCCAAAAGGTTTGGCAGAGTTGTTTGTGTTAATTCTGCCATTGTAATCCACAAGAAATAACATAAAAGCCATCGCCATAATCATCAGAACAGTACCGATATTAGCGTACGCTCGCCAGAAACGTCTTACTGTACCCAGCCTCTCCAGTAATCATTGCTTTACAGGGAAATGCGGTTTACGAAGGAAAATATCTGCTGGGGACTTCGCTGGCACGACCGTTATTGGCAAAGGCGCAAATTGAAGTTGCAGAAAAGGAAAACGCCGGTTGGGTGGCGCACGGAGCTACCGGCAAGGGAAATGATCAGGTGCGATTTGAACTAGCGTATTACGCGCTCAATCCGAATATTAAGATTTATTCACCATGGAAGGATCCGGAATTTTTGCAGCAGTTCGCCGGCAGAAGCGATCTCATTAATTACGCAGAGGAACACAATATTCCGATAACCGCGTCGAACAGCAAGCCTTACAGCGAAGATGAAAATTTAATGCACATCAGCCATGAGGCGGGAATGCTGGAAGACCCCATGTTTCGCCCGCCAGAGGATGTTTTCAGCAAAACCGTTTCTCCCAAGGATGCGCCGGACGAGGAGACAATTATTCAAATTTATTTTAAAGACGGGAAGCCGGTAAAGGTGGTCAATGAAAACGATGGCACGGAAAAAACCGAGCCATTGGAGCTGTTTAACTATCTCAATAAATTGGGTAGCGAGAATGGCATCGGCAGAGTCGATATGGTGGAAAATCGTTTCATCGGGATCAAATCGCGGGGCATTTATGAAAATCCGGGCGCGGAAATTCTATGGAAAGCGCATCAGGATTTAGAGGGAATAGCTATGGACAAAGAAGTGATGCACATTCGCAACATGCTCGTCCCGAAATTTTCGGAGATTATTTATAACGGTTTTTGGTTTTCACCGGAGATGGATTTTCTCCTGAATGCGTTCAAAAAAAGTCAGGAGGCTATAGATGGACAGGTAGTGTTGTCGCTGTACAAAGGAAACGTGATGGTCATTGGCAGGGAGTCTCCGACTTCGCTGTATAACCAGGAACTTTCCAGTATGGAAGTGGAGGGCGGATTTGATGCCATTGATTCTAAAGGCTTTATCAACATCAATGCTATTCGTCTGAAAGCGCATCATCTGGTTTTGGGCAAAGACAATCCTTACAATTGGAGAAAAAACGGTAAGGAGAAATGATGAAATTATGGGATAAAGGAATTTCTGTTGACCAACAGGTACTTCGGTACACGGTCGGAGACGATTTTATTCTCGACAGAAAATTAGTGAAATACGACTGCATAGCTTCCATCGCTCACGCAAAAATGCTGGCAAAAATCGGCGTATTGGAAAGCGACGAGGCAAAAAAGTTAGAGCGCGCGCTTCTTGAAATTGTGGAATTGGCTGAACAAGATAAATTTGAAATTTCCCCGGAACAGGAAGATTGCCACACAGCTATTGAAAATTATTTAACGGAAAAGTTGGGTGATCTGGGAAAGAAAATTCATACAGCACGTTCACGCAACGACCAGGTCGTCACAGCGCTGAGGTTGTTGTATAAAGATGAATTACAGCGCTGTGAGCAACTTGTAGGTGAACTGAAAACAGCGATTTCCGGCTTTGCGGAAAAAATCGGCCAGGTTGTGTTTCCCGGCTACACCCATACCAGAAAGGCAATGCCTTCCACGATTTCTTTGTGGGCAACGGCATTTATGGACTCACTGGAGGATGATGAGAAAATTTTGCAGGCAGCAAAAGATTTAATCGACCAATCTCCGTTGGGAACGGGCGCTGGTTACGGCGTGCCGTTGGAAATTGATCGGAAATTTACGGCGGAGCTTTTGGGATTTAAAAGGGTGCAGAAAAATCCTCTGTACGTGCAAAATAGCCGCGGAAAATTTGAGACAGCTATTTTGTTCGCTTTAAATCAAATTATGTACGATCTCAATAAGATGGCTTCTGATTTGATTTTGTTTAGCTTGCCCGATTTTGGCTATTTTGATTTGCCGGATGAATTTTGCACCGGAAGTTCGATTATGCCGCAAAAGAAAAATCCGGATGTGCTGGAGTTGATTCGGGCGAATTACCAGGTAACGGTTTCGTACGCAACTGACCAAAAAACCGGTACTACAAGGGTTTGAGATTGCAAAATCAAGTTTAGAGATGATGAAACTGGTCTTCCAAAATCTTCAGGTGAATGAAGAAGCCTGTGGGCGGGCTATGACTGAGGAAATTTATGCTACGGAAAAGGTCTATCAATTGGTGAAAAAGGGAATACCGTTTCGCGAGGCTTACCGGAAAGTGGCAAAGGAATTGTTCGGAAAATAACTTTCATGTCGGGACAGAGCCGAGGATGGGTGACAATATCCATCCTCGCTCATTTTATTACTCATACCTCAAACTCTCCACCGGATTCATCTTCGCAGCTTTCCTCGCAGGGAAAACACCGGCAATAATTCCGATTGAGCCGAGAATAGACGTTGTTATGAAAATGACGGTGTAAGAAATTTCCGGTTTGCCCAGATATGCCAATCCCTGATTTTGCACCGGGATCATCTGCATCAATTTCACTATTCCTGTAGAAATCAAAATTCCCACAGAGCCGCCAATGATGGCAATCAATAGTGCTTCGAAAACAAACTGGCTGACGATGTGTCGATTTTTCGCACCAATGGCGAGTTTGATACCAATTTCCCGGGTTCGCTCTTTGACGACAACGTACATGATATTTGCGACACCGACCCCGGCGACCAGTAATGTGAGAGCTCCGACGACACCTAAAAATATTTCGATTCCTGTGAAAACTTTGTCC
>NATN01000061.1 GCA_002085355.1 Candidatus Zhuqueibacterota bacterium 4484_87
GATCAAGATGTGGTAACTCTCTTTTAAAATGTACAAACCGATCAAAATCGTCAACACCGGATCAAGCCAGCAAATTTTCCAAAAGTAGATCGCGAGTCCGCCGAGCAAAACGCCAAGCGAGGACAGCGCATCAGAGAATAAATGCAAATAAGCCGAGCGAACGTTCATGCTGGAATCCGAATCCCTCCGCAGCAACAAAGTCCCGATGATATTTGCCACCAGACCAATCGCAGCGATGCCGGACATCAGACGTCCCTGAACTTCTGCGGGGTGAATTAATCGCTGCCCTGATTCATAGAAAAGATAAAGCGAAATAACCAGCAGCACCGACGAGTTAATCACTGCCGCCAAAATTTCCGCACGTTTGAGACCGAAAGTGTGCCGTTGGGAGTTATCGCGCTCACGCAGACGCAGCGCGATGTAGCTGATGATCACTGCCACGCCGTCGCTAAAATTGTGCAGCGCATCGGAAATTAACGATAAGCTTCCGGAAATAATTCCGCCGATGATTTCCACAACTGTAATCAGAAAATTCAGCAAAATTGTGATGATAAACCTAACGCCCGTGTCGGCGGGTATTTCGTGATGATGGTGTTCAGTGCTCATTTTTTCCTTCGAAATTAAATATTTTTTTTGAGAGGATAAGCCAAGAGAATAATAAACACGAAAAGCACTGCCAATAATTTTTTCCGTGAACTCTTCGTATTTCATTATTTTCTCGCCCCCATTCTGATTTTTTTTGACTTATTGGCGGCGGAAAAATAAATTTTTTATCCTGAAAATCCAGTAAATCCTGTCAAAATATTTATCCTAAAAATATCACTTCTTTCACAATAAAAACCATTCCAATCAAAATCAGCAATACCCCCAGCAAAACAGACATTAACTTTTCAGGTAAACGTTTTGTCATAAATCGCGCCCCCAACTGCGAACCGACGATTGCCGCCAGCGCCGTGACAACGACAATTATCAGCGGCACTGTCCCCATTTTCCAGTGCGCGGCGCTGCCGGAAAAAGTGGAAATGCTGGTAACAAAAGCTGAAGTTGCTGCCGCATGCTTAGGCGAAAGACCGAGCAACAACAAAGTCGGCACAACCAGTGAGCCGCCGCCGATACCTAAAAGTCCGATCAGAAATCCGATGACGCCGCCGGCGAGAAATCCCAACGCTATCTTTTTCTTGCTGGTACGGGCAATCGTTTTGACAGCCGGTTTGTAAATTCGCTGTAAACCAAGCGCAATCAAGAACAGCCCAATAAACAGGGCAATGAAATGATCAGGGACTTTGTACGTCAAATGCGCTCCCAGGAAAGTCATGGGAATTGCCGCGACGACCAGCGGGATCCCCATCTTGAATTCCACCAGCCTTTTCCGGCGATAATAAAGAAACGCTGAAGTCTGCGTGACAAAATTAATAGTAAGCGCTAATAAAATCGCTTCGCTTTTCAGCGACATCCCCAGCCAGAAAAAAATCGGAACATAAAGCTGCGCTCCGCCAAGGCCGAACATGGATAGCAAAAAGGAAACCGCCAGAACAATACCCGCCAGCACGAACGGCATTATTTCCGAACCGGTCAACAGAAAATCTCCTTATTGGTGAACCGCTGGGATTAGCTATTTTTAACTAATTTTGCCAGCAAAAGTTGCGCCAATTTCTTCTCACCAGCAATTCTGCCAGTGAGCAGCATGACATTATTGATGACCAGTCCGGGAGTCCGCACCATGCCGTATTCCGCAATTTTATTTACATCGCGCCCAAGTCCCACATCAGCGGGAATGCTATTTCTTCTCTTTCTTGAATCGGTTCGCCCTGAAATTTTTATGCTCCCGCCAATGAATTATTCAGTAAGCTTAATATCTACTTCAAACTCCTTCTAAAAAGAACGAAATTTGCTGCAAACAATAGCACGTCCTCAATCACTTTACTGGCTCCTATTTTCTCTCCCTCTCCCTCAACTGAAAAACAACCGCAATTAATATCCAGCCCTCGAATCATTGCTGAAGCAACAGCAAGGACAAAAATAAAGCTCAAACCAAGCAAAATCAGGGAAGATGCCGCACGCCAGCGACCTGTCAGGAGCAAAATTCCGCAAATCACTTCCAGCCAAGGCAAAACCACAGCCGTGATCGCCACTAAAAAATAAGGCAAAATGCGGTAGTTATCTACTTGATCGGCAAAGGAAGCGGGATTTAATATTTTGATAACGCCGGCATAAATGAAAATTCCGGCTACGACCATGCGGAGAACCCAATCGAAAACTTTCAACGCCGATCTATTTTCCATTTTCACTTCCCTCCGATACTGCTAAACTCGCATGTTGTTTCCAGTCATTAATCCCACCCCGGTAAACAGCGACTTTTTTGAAGTCTCGCAACTTCAGTTCTTCCGCCATCTGCGCCCCCAGTTCACAAGGCGGTCCATCGCAATAACAAACCAGCCATTTATCCTCCGGAAAATTGCTAATTTGTTCCTCGTAATCAAAATACTGCTCATAAGGAATATTAATTGCTCCGGGAATGTGACCCTCCAGATATCCCTCTTTGCTGCGGGCGTCAATGAGCTGTATTTCTTTCTCTTTGAGCAAGCGAATTAATTGCTCATAGGAGATGACAGTCACCTCCTGTGTTTCTTCTCCGCCGATAGAGACTTGTGGCAAAGTTTCGGCAAAAACCGAATCGGACACAAATTGAAGCGGAGGCTTTTGAAAAGAAATTGTTACGCCTCGCGGATGAATGAAATTAACACAGAAACTCACTAAAAAAGTCAGAAAGAGAATTATGAGGATTTGTTTTCCGATCTCGCTTGAATTTTTCTTCATCCACTCATTGCTCCGCTAATTTTTGTTCAGTATTTTGTGTCCGTCCCACAACTGCATAATAGCTTATTTTTTTCTAAAGTGAAGACAATCATTTTATGAAATATGTAAACTCACCCCATTCTCTTTTTAAAAGAAAGGGATTTGGGAGATGAGTTAAATAAAAACATTTTTTATAATATTAGCTCATTAGAATTCAAATAATTATCACTTGCTGGGGCAGACGCCATTTAAACGTTCTTTAGTTCGCGCCATTTTTCTGAATATCTGCGTCTATTTTCATGGGCAGAGCCAATCCGGCAGCGACCTGCATGGTTTTGAACAACGCGACTGGAACAATGCACCCTCGGCAGCCGCCTTGCAAATTTTTTTCTCCGGTACGAAAAATTTTACTTTTATCGCGCGGCGAAATTTCGCGATAACTATCGATACTTCCGATTTTTTGCAATTCCTGCGCTAATTGCTGAATACTCTCACAATCGCTTTTCACCTCAAAAGTAACAAATTGCATGTCTTCGCATGTTGCCTTTATTTGACAGGAAAATCCGCAAATTCCGGCGTTGACTGTGGTTTCTGCTTCCATTTTCTTTTTCCCTCACGAGTTGCTAATCATTAATCCATGACATTCACAAACCTTTAGCCCGCAATAGCCAAATCATATAACTTTTTACAGCAACATCAAAATTAACTATTTTGCCGTTTCTTGATACAAGCCCTGTTTTTTTGCAGCAGAAATAATGTCTTCCTTTCTAATCGAATACTGATCTTTCATCTCGACCATTCGCATCAGAGAACTAGCATCAGGTAAAGAGCCCAGCGACATTAATTTTTCATCGATATACACGATGGGAAAAGTCTGATCGGAAAAATATTGCTGCGCCAACGACACCAACTTGTCCGGCGTCCATTTTTCTTCTTGCTGATCGATCACTTCTACTTCGACAGAATCTTCATGCTGAAACCAACCTTCCAGCGCCGTACGAATCATTTCCGTGGGATAACTTTGGCAACACGTTTTTAGCCCACCATTCAAAATCACTTTTATTTTCGCCATTTGCAAATATTTTCTTCCTTTTCTTATAGAACGTTTCCAGAATAAATTAAACCTGGCTTGCCTTGATACTTTTTTTGAAAATCAAGCCAGGTTTTTGTTTTAATTAAAACGACTATGCTGATTTCTTTTCCGAAATCAACACAATGCCATTATCAGAAAGAATCTTTTTGACTTTTTCCAGATACGGAGTAATGTCTTCATATTCCAGAGAAACAAGTCTAAATTTAGCATACGAGGGCGCTTTTTCATTCCAGCAACCTTTTAAAGATGGCGTTTCGACCGAAATGTACACCAGGTCGCAGGGATCATCTTTGAGCGTTTCATACAATTTTTTCATAATTTGCCGTTCACCGAAATGGCCGGTCATCTCCAATTCCACGCTTGTAATCACTTTCAGCAGCATCTGTTCCGCTTTCTGGCGCGCAGCTTCGTAAGCTTGCTGCGTCTTTTTTTGTTTTGCTTTTTGCCGCACAATTTTCAGAACCTTGTGCTCCTTTTCAATCTTTTGGATCAAATCCCGACTTGGAAAATCAATTGCCACTGAAGGACAAATTGTCGCGCATGTTGAACAGCCGACCATGCAATTAAAAGGCCTTGCCGTTACTGCTTTTCTTTTTTCATCGTTAAAATCAAATACTTCTCTGCCGCAGGAGACAAAACAAAGTTCGCAGCCGATACATTTTTCTTCATTAATCTTGGGATACCACGGAATTTCTGTTCGCGGAATTCCATGCCATAATTGCTTCGACAAATCTTTTGCCATCATTTTTCTCCTTAAATTTTCTTATCCAATTATATCTTCGACATTTCAGTACATCAGACACGCTAACTTAGCTTTTAACCAATAAGTTACTGAACCTTTGCATAATTTATAAAATAACAACATTCTTTGATGGACGACATTTGTCGTGAGCTGTAATTGATTTTCAAATATTTTTATGACACCCCTTCAGGGCTTATCGTCATTTTGGTGATTCAGTTCACAGGGCGTTGCCCTATGCAAATTTATGCGACTCCGTTGGAGTCGGATTGAAAAATCATTGAGAAATTAAAAATAGGCTTAAAGCACAAAATAAATCAGCCCGGCGCATAGCGCTGGAAAAAATATCAAACGAACAACTAAAAGCTCTGAAAGAGCGCAATAAAAAAATCCATTCAACTTTGAATTCTTCAGGTAAAACAACGCTTTTTGAAATTTGCAACTATCTAGTTATTCATCTAAAAAATTTTCCTTGAATCATCCACTTTATTTGCCAACCAGATGATGCCGATAAAAATAATAGCCGCTATCGGCGCAAGGATCCAATGGTGAATTCCCAGATTGGCAGCAAGGTCGCCATTAATTGAACTGGCTAAAAAGTGGCTTTTGAAGAAATTAAAATTTAGAGCGAAAAATAAAATGCCAAGCACCATTCCCAGCGCTCCAATCCAGGCGTCTTTTTTACCTTCGCCAATTCTGGAAGCCATGGTTCCCGGACAATAACCCAACAATCCCATGCCTGCGCCAAAAACGAGGCCGCCGACTAATTTTCCCCAATCCAGTGATTTGGGATGCAGTGTAATAGCTCCTAAATCGCTCAAAATGTAAAAGCCAATCATGGAAATCGTCACTGCCGTCAACATGAATTTCAAAACTTTGAAATCTTTCAACAGCAAAAGACCGGTCACTCGCGGATATTTTGTAATTCCCGTGCGCTGCAAAGTATAGCCAAAGATAAAGCCTGCGATAATTCCCACCAATATTTTCAAAATCATTTTTCACCTCCTATTTTGGGATAGAGCAATTTTGCCGTGATAATTCCAGTGACGAAAAACGATGCACCAGCAACAATGCTTCCTAACGACAGATGCGCCCAGCCCTGCAAAATATTGCCCGTGGTGCAACCACTGCCCAAGGCGGCTCCCCAACCAAGAAAAAATCCGCCGAAAATCACCGCAAGGAACCGTTTCCACACATTTTTGCCATGGTATTTCTCCCAGACAGCAGGAATAACTTCCGGCGCATAATTTTTGTGAGATTTGGCAGCAGTATATCCGCCGAGTGCAACGCCAATCAGCATAAAAAATTCCACAAATGCCGCCGGCACAGTGGCAAATTTGTGAATCACCGGATTTACCGACAGTGAAGAAAACAAATGCCTGAAAAGCGCAGCGACGAATCCGTAGCCGGCAGTGATCCCAAAGGGATAGCTTTTGTAACTCAATGCTTCAAACAAAACGTAGGTCACCATTGCCAGGATAGAAACGAACAATCCCCCGGTGAACCAATGCCATTCACCGTTTTGATCAAAAAACTTGTTCATAAAACCTCCTCAATTTTATTAAACGAACGACTTTAGGAAAATTACTCCAAATATTTGACAATTCCGATAACGACGAGCCCGACCAAAAACGCCACCAACCGCACGTAGCGATAAGCAAAATGACGATGAACTTCAGGAATCAAATCGTCAGCGGCAACATGAAGGAAGGTGCCGGCGGAAAAAGCAATCAGATAGCCAATGACCGTTTGCGAAGTGCCCCGCAACAGCAAAAATGTCACAAAAGCACCGATAGGAACCATCAGCGAAAAAAGCAAAATTATCAAAGAAATGGATTTATTCGAATAATGCTCTTTGATGAGCAAGCTGGACAGCGAGAGTGAAGCAGGCAATTTGTGCAGGACAACCGCCAGAAAAACAATCAACCCCAATTTCGGAACAAAAATACCTGCACCCAACGCCAGGCCGGTGATTAAGCTGTGAAGCGATAACCCGAAAAAAGCGGAAATTCCCACCGAATGGAACTCACATCCTTCCGACGGACAGGGGTGAGTCATGATAAATTTTTCAAAAATATAGAGCACCAAAAAGCCGAGCAAAATTGGCAGCCCCAGCCGCGAGCCGATGTATTCTGCAGCATCAGGAATCATGTGCAACAGCGAAGCGCCCAGCAAAACGCCGGCGCCGAAGCTGATAAAAAGATGAATGACAAACGAATTTTTCCTGAAATAAATGGGAATAGCTCCGCCAATCCAGGCGACGACAACGATAAAGAATGAGTACAGGATTAAACTGGATAACATTGGAACCCTTTCATATTTTTCTTATGCAGTTTTTGATAATAACAATTTACCCAATCGGTTTTGCAATTAAATTCTGCTTGACACGCACAATCTTCGCCACCGCGGGAATAAATTTGTTACTTTTCAAGACGTACCTGTCCAACCGCCATACAAGCAGGTAAGAAACGGCGTATCCGAACGTCGCTCCAATGATTTGCGCTGCTAAAGAATGCGCCAGATGCAAAGCGTAAACTGTCGCTATCCCAGCGAACAATCCCAGCAGAGGAATGGCAAAGAGAATGAAGACGCCTAAAAGGAATTTCTTCGGCGCCATTTGCACATGAACCATTTCGCCGGGGCGGGCGCTGATTTTGTTGTCCACCCAAATCTCAAAAATTGAGGGCACGAAAAGCCCATCCTCCAAATGGCAATGGGCGCATAACGTGAAGCGTCGCACGACAATTTTTGCGCGTCCGCCTTTAACTGCAACAATCTTTATTGGTTCTTCAGAAACAGCCATGATATTGTCCCTTATGATGCAAATTAGAATTTCAGTAACTCATCGCTTCAAAGGCTCAAAGCCCCTATGATTTTTTAAAATCAAAACAGCTAAATTTGCAAAATTATTCGTCCTCCTCGAGCGAATTTTGCAAAAGCTGCTTTGTCTCCGCCGGATTTTTTATCTGGCAATTTTCGATCAATTCATACGGATTCACAGCCTGTCCGTTGACAACAATTCCCGGAGATGAAAGTATGTTTAATCTTGCAGCGATCTTTTGTGCATCGGGATCGGTTTCCAGCGATTTCACTTCATGCGGGATGTTGTAATTTTCCAAAAACCGAATGATCAAATTGCTCTTGCGACAGTTTCGCGTGCGCAAAATAAGGATAGAGCTGTTATTTTTCGTCATTAAAATATTTTTCCTTAAATATTAGAGACACATTCACCAAACCAATCAAAACCGGCACTTCCACTAACGGACCAATGACCGCGGCGAAAGCTTCTCCCGAATGTATGCCGAACACAGCCACAGCCACAGCGATTGCCAGTTCAAAATTATTACTGGCAGCGGTAAACGAGAGCGTGGCAGCTTGCTGGTAATTAGCACCGACCTTTTTACTCATAAAAAATGAAATCAGAAACATCAACACAAAATAAATGAAAAGCGGAATGGCAATACGCATTACATCCAGCGGGAGCTGCACAATATATTCACCTTTAAGAGAAAACATAACGATAATCGTGAACAACAAAGCAATGAGCGTAATCGGGCTGATTTTAGGAATAAACTTTGTCTCGTACCATTGTTTGCCTTTTACTTTGAGAGAAGCAAATCGAGTAATGATTCCTGCGATGAACGGAATGCCCAAATAAATAAAAACACTTTTAGCGATCTGTCCGATGGTTACTTCGACCAGCGATCCCTTCAAGCCGAACCAGGTGGGTAAGATTGTGATGAAAATGTAGGCATAAACAGAATAAAACAACACCTGAAAAATGGAATTAAAAGCAACCAGGCCCGCGGCATATTCGGAATCACCCTTGGCCAGTTCGTTCCAGACAATGACCATGGCAATACATCTCGCCAGCCCGATCATGATTAACCCGTACATGTATTCCGGATAGCCGCGCAGAAAAACAATCGCCAACAAAAACATCAAAATGGGGCCAACGATCCAATTTTGAATCAGAGACAATCCTAAAATTCGCCAATTTCGAAAAACCTCACCCAGTTCTTCATATTTTACCTTTGCCAGCGGCGGATACATCATCAGAATGAGCCCGATGGCAATGGGGATATTTGTCGTTCCGACCTGAAAATAATTCCAGAAGTCAACTATTTTAGGAAACAAATAGCCGGAACCGACGCCGACCGCCATCGCCAGAAAAATCCACAACGTCAAAAAGCGATCGATGAAAGATAACTTTTTTATTTTTTCCACCTTCCAACTTCCTTAATAATTACCAATATTTCTAAATTGACAAACTGGTGAAGCAGCGATGATTTTGTAAGTTAACTGTGTGAATGCCAACAAACTTAAGCATAGCCGATTCATCAGCTTCAAAATTAATCCATTATTTTCAATGATATGCACCGCGCAAAACTTGCTTTGGCAAGTGATTCTAGTTATTTCGTTTTAGAATTTCAGAATTCGTTTTATTCGAGCATCAGCGACAACTTTTAATCGTTGAGCAGCAATTTTAAGCCATCCTTTCATCAAATACTCACTTTTGGCGTCACTTCGTTTTTTATCGAATCGATTTCTGAAGCATCTTTTGACTTGCATACAAAATTGAGATCTATTCCTGCCAATTTTCTCAAATCAGATTCCGCCTGCTCATCATCTTTCAGTTGGGATAAAACGAGCGGCATTAAAACTGTAATCAAAACATTGTCATAGCACACATTCAGCGAATAAACCACCCATTTTTTATCCTTTTTATCTTTAATAATTCCAACATGTTTCAGAATGCTCAAATGCCGCGACACCGTCGAGGGCGCCAATTTCAATATTTCCGTGATCTCGCACACACACAATGAGCGCTGTTTGAGCAAATTGATGATGCGTAAACGATTTTTATCGCCCAACACTTTGAATAGTTCAGAAAGCTCATCCATTTTTTGCCTCATAATTTCATTTCGATAAATATAAAAATGATTATTAATAAAGTCAAGCTTTTTTTTGATATTTTAGATGTCCCCCAAAAATTCAAGCTATTTTCGTTTTATTTGGTTAGTGGTTAGTGATGAGTGGGCATTGGGCATTAGGCAATAGTCATTGATCATTAGCAATTAGAAACTCTGTGCGAATTTAGTTGCACTCTTTGGGGCATTTTTAAAAATGAAAATAAAATGACGCTGAGGATGTCATATTGCATAGCCCGGCGCAGCGCGCTGGTAAACAGATCACTCCACTGAACTGATGCTATGAAAGGGCGAAATAATAGAAAATTCTTTCAAAGGTTCGGAGCCCTGCAAAAAGATCGTTGAAATGCTGACGATTTAAATGATTATGAGTATGCTGGTTTTCAAAGCTTAACCCTAACATCACAGAAAAAGTCGTAATCTTCCATGAATGGGACTCGGATTTAATGGCAGCGATTGTGGCAATGCACGGCGTGTACAGCAGCGTAAACATCATGAAACTCAATCCCTGCAGCGGCGTCACATGAGCGGCGATTTGCGCCGCGGTATCGCCGCCGGCGTAGATGACAGCCAGCGAGCCGATGACAATTTCTTTTGCAATAAAGCCGAAAATCAATGCAATAATTTCCTGCCAATTGATTCCCAGCGGTTGAAAAACGGGAAGTAGCCAACGGCCTATCAGTCCGGCCCATGTTTTGGAAATGTCGTTACCCGCACTCAAAGGAACATGCGTCAGAAACCAGACTATTAAAACACCGCCAATGATCAATGTCGAGGCGCGGTAAAGAAAGTCTTTGATTTCCTGCCAGGCGCGGAGTCCGACCGTACTCGCTTTGGGTAGCCGATAGGGCGGAATTTCCATGATGAACGGTTCCGCTTTTCCGGCAAATTTAAACATGCGCAAACCCAGCCCTATTAAAATGACAGCAATGAAGCTAATCGCGTAAAACGCAAATACCACCCAGGGAGCGACCGCCGGGGCGAACAAAATGCCGGCGAAAAAGATGAACACCTGCAATCGGGCGCTGCATAAAGTGAATGGCAGCAAAATCATGGTCACAATGCGGTTGTGCCGACTGGAGAGAATTCGCGTGCCCATGACCGCGGGCACGTTACAGCCAAATCCCAACAAAATATTGATGAAGGCTTTGCCGTCCAGACCGAGTGCGTGCATGAGCCGATCCATTAAAAAGGCAGCCCGCGCCATGTATCCGCTGTCTTCGATGATGGACATAAAAACGAAAAACAGGGCGATGATGGGAAAAAAACTGATAACAACGCCCAATCCCATCACAAGTCCGTCAATGATCAAGCTGGTAAAAAACGGCGGCAATTTTTGAAAAAGCGCCCAGTGCTGGAGTGTAGCTTGCAGATAGCTGAAGCCGTCGCCGATCAAATTCTGCAAAGGCGTACCAAGGGCGTAAATTCCCTGAAACAAAAGAAAAATAATCAAAAAGAAAAGCGGCAGCCCCAGGTATTTATGCAGCAAAACGCTGTCGATTTTTCGCGTGATTTCGTCATGTTCGACGGTCGGCGCGGAAGTGGCTTCACGAATAAGTCCCTTCACAGCATTGAAACGGCAACGGGCGAACATCACCGACAAATTTTCCTTCGTTATTTTCTCAATGTGTTCGCGTAGTTCAATTGCTTCCCGCTGAATTGTCGCCAGTTTCTCATCTTTCACCCGTGTCAGCAGTAGGGAATCTTCGCTCTCCAGCAACCGGCTCGCCAAAAACACTTTGCTCAAACTCGGATCGTGCTCAATCTTTTCCAATTTTCTGGCGAGATGAATGAGCGCATTTTCCACGATCGGGGGACAGGAAATATTCGGCGGCTTTGCCGAAACCGGCTGCTGCACTAATTTCAAAATTTCCTGTTTGAGCGAATTAATCCCCTCGCCCGAGCGCGCGACAATGGGAACGACTGCCATGCGCAAATGTTGGCGCAGCGCCTCGAAGTTAATTTTCACTCCCAGACGTCGGACCTCATCCATCATGTTCACAGCCACAATCATGGGAATGCCACTCTGTGCCAATTGCAGCGTCAAACCCAGACTGCGGTACAAATTGCGCGCATCGACAATGTTGATGATGATGTCAGGCGGGGTTTGCAGTAAAAAATCCCTGACGACCTGCTCTTCCAGCGAAGTGGGCACGATAGAATAAGTGCCGGGAAGGTCGATGAGCGTGAAGTTGTAGCCATCTATTTTGAACCGACCCATCTTTTTTTCCACGGATACGCCAGGCCAATTTCCGACCATCTGATGGGCGCCGGTCAGTTGATTGAATAGCGTGGATTTCCCGGTGTTGGGAATGGAACTGATGGCAATGGTGATTCTTTTATTCTTGCCCATTTTCTTCCAAAGGCTCTAAAATTATCTTTTCCGCTTCTCCTCGTCCGAGAGCAACAATTTGATTCTTTTTATTTTTCAATCGAAAACCCAAATTATCCAATATTTCAACTTCTTCGCCGACTTCAATGCCCGCGTCTCTCATCTTTTGGAAGAACATTTTTCCGCCGAGAAATTTTTGTACGCGGTAGCGCTTGCCGCCGGACAAGCTTATCTGCGACAGCGGGATAGCCGTCAGCTTACAATTCAAACGTCTTAATTCCTCAATACGAAGCGCCAGACTTTCGGACTGATCAATGACTACCTCCACAGTGCCGCCCAGCGGACTAACGCGCACAATTCGCAGCCGCGAGCCGGGCAAAATTCCCATTTGCGCCATGCGTTCCGTGAGATTTTTGTCTCCTTCCAGCGCAGTAATCACGCATTCCGTATTTGCAACAAAAGGTATTTTTACTATTTTCACTGATTTTTCCATTAATGAATCTTATGACAATAAGCCTTTAGATTGTCAAGGCTCAGAGATTTTCTAAATTTTAATGCTCTAAAAATTACTTGATCAGTTTTAGCTTCGCGATGAAATTTAAACCGATCACATGTGCTCCTCTTTTAAAATGGAGTTCACCTTTTTAGCAAAATTTTCAATAGGA
This sequence comes from Candidatus Zhuqueibacterota bacterium 4484_87, assembly GCA_002085355.1. Classification (GTDB taxonomy): domain Bacteria; phylum Zhuqueibacterota; class Zhuqueibacteria; order Thermofontimicrobiales; family Thermofontimicrobiaceae; genus 4484-87. Next base: position 12,557 of record NATN01000061.1, read on the forward strand.
GCTTTAACTATTAAAAGGCTGAAAAAGTTCAGTCTAAAAACAATTTTGCCCTTAAGATGACACAATTGATTAGACTTTCCCTGACGCGGAATGATTCACTCGACGCTAACTTTTCCGGCGAAATCTGCTAAAATTTGGACGAACATTCGCGTAGATTCTGAAGGCGCATCATAACCAATTGATTATCATTAAGTTATGAATTTAGTTAAATTAAGTTGACATTTAACAATAAAAATTTTATATTACATCAATCGATCAGAACAATTTTTATCTCTCACATTTAACTATTCTAAGATAATGAATATTTATTCTCTGCCGGGCATTATTTCTTTTACGATAAATTTCAGCATGGGCTTGATTGTTCTGCTGGACAATCCACGCTCTTCGCTTAACCGCTGGTTTGCTGCATTCATCTTTCAATTCGCCCTGTGGAACATCTCCGAAATCATCATTTTAAATAGCGGCTCTCTGGGAAACGCACTTTTGGGAGCGCAAATCTTGTACCGCATCATCTTCCTCGCTCCGGCGTTTTTCGTCATCATCGCCTATTCTTTTCCCAAAAATTTTCACAACTGGACTAGGCATATTTTATTTTACACGGCGATTTTCGCTGTTCCGGTTTTGTGCCTCAGTCTGTCATTCCCTGAATTTCAAATCCAGCTCGTTCCACTGAAAAAATTTCACAATATTTACTACTACGAATTAGAATACAATTCCAGTCTTTCTTTCATAGCGCTGCTCGCTATCTCAATCATTTACATCATCTGGGGGACTTTGGTGCTGGGGCTGAAAATTCCAAGATTGCGCACTGTGCGGCAACGGAATCAGACCCGTTTCCTTCTTTTCGGATTGTTGACGATTTTTTTTATTTTCATCGTGATAAATATCATGCGCACTATTTTTGAGCGGGCTGTCTCTTTTTATTTTTTATCTACCATCACTACATTTTTCATCAGTCTTTTCTTTCTGATCGCAATTTTACAGTACCGGATTTTGAAAATTTCGCGTTTAATCAGCAGCGGCATCACTTATTCGATTCTATCATCGGTCATTCTGGTAATCTATTTTCTTATCATCCAATCGCTCTCTGAAAGTCTCAGCCATTTTTTCAATATTAACTCCAATCTGCTCCAGGCGTTCGTAATTCTCTCCATCATCATTCTGATTCGTCCACTCTCAACGCGCTTGCAGCACATTTTCGACCGCCTGCTTCACAAAGATATTCATCAATATCGGCACAATTTTTTCAAACTTTCTCAAAACTTACTCACTTATTATCCGCCGAACATTTTTTTTCAAAAAGTGAGCGCTTTTTTAGCAAAAAATTTCAAATCAGATCAAGTGCTGGTATTTATTCCTGACGAGCAGCAAAATAAATTTTATGAAATAAATATGACTGGCAATTCTCCGCGAATTGCTTTTGACAGCGGATTTATTCGGCAAATGCTGCACATTAAAAAGGTCGTCGAATTATACGAATTGGAACATAAAACACTCGATCGGAATTTGCTTGAATTTTTGGAAAAAAATCAAATTCGGTTGATTTTACCGTTGATTTTCCATGATGAATTATTAGCTTTGGTTTTGCTTTCCGGCAAAAAACAGGGGCGGGACTATTCAGAAGATGAATTGGAGATTCTCTCTATTTTCGCCAATGAAATAGCTATTGCTTTTCATCGCAACAAAATTGTTGAAAAATTGCAGCAAAAAGAACGGCAGCGTTTTCGGCTGCAAAAATTAGCTGCGCTGGGGCAATTGACAAGCGGTGTGGCTCACGAAATTCGCAACCCACTGAATACGATTTCCACTGCAGCGGAAACTCTGCAAAACAAGAAATTGCCGCCGCAAGGCCAAAACCAGTTGCTCCAATATATTCTGGAAGAGACGAATCGCCTGAACCGAGTGTTGAATGATTTTTTGAATTTTTCCAAATTGCGACCAGCCCTATTTCGCCGCGTGCCTCTCGAACAAATTATTGAGCGCGTCGTTCTGGCCCTGGAGACATCGCTGACGGAAAAGATTGAAATTATTTCCCAAATCGAACAACGGCAAAAAGATATCGTCACCGACCAGGATTTTCTCTATCAAATTTTGCTCAATCTTGGCATCAACAGCCTGGAAGCAATCAGGGAGCGCTGTGAGAAGGATGAAAATTTCCGCTGCGAAAACGGCAAAATGCAAATTCTCGTCCGACATGATGCAGCAGGCTGGGTGATTCGAGTGATTGATAATGGCATTGGCATCCCTGACGACAATGCGGAATCTATTTTTGATCCTTTTTTTACCACGAAAAAAAGCGGAACAGGAATGGGCCTTTCCATTGTCCACTCAATGATTGGAACACTGGGCGGTGACATTCGTGTTCGATCAAAAAAAGGACAAACAGAATTTATCATTTCATTACCTGCAAAAATTGAAGAGGGCGTTTGATGGAATTACAAAAACCGACAATTCTCATTGTTGATGACGAAGAAAAAATACGCTGGATTTTGAAAATAAATCTCCAATCAAAATACAACATTCTATTGGCGCAAAACGGCGCAGAAGCAAAAAGCTATCTCTCCCGGGAAAGAATCAATCTTGTTCTCACCGACATGCGCATGCCCGACGTGAACGGACTTGATTTACTGAATTTCATCCAGGAAAATTACAAATCAATACCGGTAATCATCATCACTGCCTTTGGCACTGTGGAAAATGCAGTACAGGCGATGAAAATGGGAGCATACGATTACATCATCAAGCCAATAAAAATAGAACAATTGGAATTGCTGCTGGAAAAATCACTGCATTTTGGCCATCTTTTGCAGGAAAATGAGCAACTCAAGCAGCGGCTACAGCGATATGAAGGTTTTAAACAAATCATTACGGTAAACCCCCAGATGAAATCTTTGCTCGAAACTATCAGGCAAGTTGCACCAACGCCGGCGAATGTGTTGATCGAAGGCGAGTCCGGAACAGGAAAAGAGTTATTCGCCCAAGCGATTCATTACACTAGTCACAGAGCGAAAGAGCCCTTCATTGAAATCAACTGCGGTGCTATTCCACACGATTTGCTGGAAAGCGAGTTATTCGGGCATGAAAAAGGCGCTTTCACCGGAGCGATAAAAACCCAAAAAGGTAAATTTGAAATTGCGGGTCAGGGCACATTATTTTTAGACGAAATCGGAGAAATGCCGACTGACTTGCAAGTCAAACTGCTACACGCAATTGAAAATCGGGAATTCACTCGCGTCGGCGGCACTGATATTTTGCAGACAAACGCCCGCATCGTGGCGGCTACCAATCGACATTTGCATCAAGAAGTGCAGAAAAAAAATTTTCGTCAGGATTTATACTATCGGCTGAAAGTTGTGTCCTTGCGCATTCCTCCGCTGCGCGAACGACGTGAGGATATCCCGTTGTTGGCTCGATTTTTTCTGAAAAAACATCAGGAGCTTAATTCGGCGCCAGTGAAGAATATTACCGATGAGGCATTGCAAATTCTACAATCCTATTCATGGCCCGGCAATGTCAGAGAATTGGAAAATGTTATCATGCAGGCGATTATTTTCGCAAAAGACGAGCGCGTTACACCGAGCCAACTGCCCGAAGACATCAAAAAATCGGTTCTCCGGCAAAATGCCGAAATTCCGCTTGACAAAAAATCGCTGCAAAAAGAAAAAAATAGACGCACAGAAAAAATCATTAAAGAACTTGAATACGATTTCTTGACCCTGCTGTTGAGAAAAACAAAGGGTAACATTACCCATGCGGCAGAGATTAGCGGCTATAACCGCCGCCAAATTCAAAACTTAATAAAAAAGCACTTCATCAACATTGAAAATTTTAAGTAACTGCGAACTTCCATTTCACATTTGTTTATTTTTGTTTTTATTGATCTTGCCACAAATCATCCGGTGTTTACTGCGAAACTCTATTTCTCATTTTACATTTTTTAAAAAATTAGAAAGATGTACATCTCTTTGTTTCTATTTATGTTAACGCCTTTGATAATTACTGGCACGTATTTTGTAAAAATCTAAAGTGATTCACAAAAAACAAAACTTTCAATATAATGCAGGAGGGATTTAAAATGTGGCAAGCTTGGGTAAATGGAATTTTAGGAATCTGGCTCATTATTGCGGCGTTCTTGATCGGCAAAAAAGCGTGGCAAGGTTGGACCGCTGTGATTTTCGGTATTTGGTTGGTTATTGCAGCCTTCATTCCGTCATTGCAGGCGCACACTGGAAATCTGTGGAACGATTTGATTGTCGGAATTATTATCGCCATTGCCGGTTTCGGAGCCCTTGGCAAGAATGGTTGATTGAGCTCATTGTGGTAAAAAGACGAAAGTCGGCATTTTGAAAAGAATGCCGGCTTTCTCTTTTAAATTGTCTTGGCAGAGGTGCCTCATCTGCGGTATGGGATATTCCCAGCTATTTTTTTGCATTATTGGCCAAATAAATTTCTTTACATTAATGAAGCACTCAATCTTTCAAATATTTAGAACCTTTGGAAAATTTTGCTAAAACACCACCACGTCCGAATGTTAAACATTTACAAATTTCAGAAAATGTGCTGCAACTTATAGATGAGATATCTCCCCCAACTATATAAGGAGCAAACAAGCGCCTATTTTCTTTCTATCAATCTAAAAAACTTTCACACCTAAAAATTTCTTCGGATTCCTGTGAATATCCTGAATCAAACTATCCAGATGAAGAAAAGTATTGTTCATGTTTGTGTAAAGCGATTCGTCATAAATCAATTTGCCCAAGCTACCTTCACCGCGATTGATTTTGCGCATCAAAGAATCCATTTCCTGTGATAGCCGCTGAGTTTGTTCAATTGTCAGTGCCAAATTTTCTGATTTCCGGGATAGTTGATTGAGAATTTTGTGCAAGGGTTCTTTGTTTTCTTCGCTCATTTTCTGCAAATTTGCAATTGTCTCAGCCAATTTGACTTTGTTTTCTTTGAGCAAAATATTCATTGTTTTGCTAGCACTGCGCAGCTCGCTCAATGTGGAATAGACCTTCCCTGCTACTTTTTCGCCGGACAAGCTGTCGATATTTGCAAGCACCTTGCTCAATTGCCCGCTTAATTGACCGCCACGCTGAATGATATCAAGCAAGCCGCCGCCCTCAGAGCCGATGACTTCAGAGCCGTTTTTCAAGTAATTTGTCGAATTTCCGGGCACGATTTCAACCACATGGCTCCCGAGCAATCCGGATTCTTTGACAGCAAAGCGGGAATCTTCCGGAATATGCTGCACACCGCTAATTTTGAGATTTAAAACAACGCCACTCTCAATCAAATGCGCAGATTGCAGTGTTCCCACAGATACGCCATTATAAACCACGTCGTCTCCCACAGAAATTCCATGGGCATTCTTGACCCTCATCTTGATATGCAATCCCGATTCCAAAAAATTGGTTTTATTCAACCAGAGAATGCCGCCAATAACGATGATCATCGCCACGGTAACGGAAAGTCCTATGGCAAATTCATTTTGTCGCTTTCTCATGTTAATTCTGTATCTCCATGTATGAAATGATTGAAAATCTCATTTTGCTGGTTCCACATTTCTTTTGCGTTGCAGATGAGAATAATTTTGCCTTCGTGAAGCATGGCGACACGATCGGAAATTCTCGCTACACCATCAATGTCATGGCTGATGATGAGCGCTGTGGTGTTAAGTTTTTTGGTCAAGGACAAAATGAGTCCGTTGATTATATTTGACAGCACAGGATCCAGACCGGTTGTCGGTTCATCGTAAAATAAATATTTCGGACGAATGGCGATCGCCCGTGCGATAGCCGCTCTTTTCATCATACCACCGCTGAGCTCATCAGGAAATTTGTTTTCCACATCATCAAGACCAACCAAACGTAAGCTTTCCGAAATAATTTGTTTTCGCTCCTCCTCCGGCAAATGTTTCCGAATTTTCAGCGCCAGTTCTATATTCTCAGCAACTGTCATCGAATCCCAAAGAGCGCCTTCCTGGAACACCATACTCATTTTAGTGCGTATTTTTTCATTGAATTCTCCTTCAGAAAATTCAGTTACGTCCACCCCATCGACAACAATTTGCCCTGAATCCGGTGAAATAAGCCCGATAATCAACTTCAATAAAACCGATTTACCAGTGCCGCTTTTCCCGATGATTGACAAAATTTCTCCGTCCTTGAGCGTTAGATTAACACCGCTCAAAATTTCCTTTGACCCGAACGACTTATATATGTTTTTAACTTCTACCATATAAAATATAAGGTTGCTGAAATGATGTAATCCAATATCAGAATTTGAATCATCGCTAAAACTACTGCATGCGTGGTCGCTTTACCCACACCTTTGGCACCGTGGCCTGACTTCAAACCGAAAAAACTGCCGGACATGATGATGACAATGCCAAAAATAAGCGCTTTGATCAAACTGGTGTAAACATCGAACTGATTGAAGACATGACGCATTCCTTTCACAAAACCGGTCCAATTCAAATTTATCGTAAAAGACGAGGAGATAAATCCGGCAAAAATAGCAATCGTATCGGCGAAGACCAACAGCACCGGAGCAGCAATCATGCCAGCGACAAGCCTGGGCATCACTAAAAACTCCACAGGATCGATGGACATAATGCGCAAGGCGTCAATTTGCTCAGTGACTTTCATCGCCCCCATTTCCGATGCAATTCCTGAAGAAACTCTGCCAGCAAGAATGAGCCCGGTGATAATAGGCCCCATTTCCAGCAAAATAGATCTCAAAATGAGTCCGCCTTCCACCCATGCAGGGGTTTGCGGACTGATTTGTGTGCCGATCTGCACGCCCAAGACTAATCCCATGAACAAAGAGGAAATTCCGATGATGGGTAGTGAAAGGCGTCCAATAAAAATAAACTGTTCGATAATTTGATCGATGTAATTGTACGCCCTACGAATCGAAAAAAAGCCTCTGACCGTCAAAACAACTAATTGGCCAGTCGCTTCAAAATAAGCAATAGTCATTTGTCCAATTTTGAGAATTATTTTTTTAATCATTAAAATTTCATGGTTTCATCGAGGTCAGAATTAGTTAAAACTAATGTAACGATCTTTCCAGAAATTAGCAAGGAATTTCAGCATAACATACATGCCCCGCCTTTTATTTTTTGCTATTTTGAAAATCTGCGCGCAATTCATGACCAATGGAAAAATATCGAATTGCTGCCGCGTTTTTTGGGGAAAGGTTTCTGCCAATCAGCTCTCTCCTTGAATTCTATTCAAAATGGATTCCAAAGATATCACAAAAAGACTAAAACAACTCGATCTGCGGCTGTATTTCTGCTTGCTTTTTCATCTTGAGCCGATTGAGCTTTTTAATGTCTTCGTTAATGAGAAAAAGCTCGCGATGCAATTTGGACGGATTTTGGAGCGCTTGTTTTTGCACAGTTTTTAAGGCGCGGAATAAATAATTTTCCGCCTCTCTGATCCTGTTCTTTTTGAGAAAAAATTGTCCCAATCCCCAATATCCCCAAAAAGATTCTGAATCTATCTCAATTGCGCAGCGAAAAAGTTGCTCTGCATTTTTGGACTTGCGCATTCGAATGAGAATATTGCCGTAATCATAATAATTCTTTGCATCAAGCGGATTTTTCAAAATAGTGAAAAAGAAAAACCGATCGCGCTGATTCTCCCAATACTTTTTCATGCTGATTTTTGCAGCAATAAGCATGATGAGAAAAACGTTATTCCCTGGTTCATCCTCTGCGCTTAATTGTTCAATCGCTTCTGCCAGTTGACTTTTCACCTTTTCATCGCCCTGTTTTTTGCGCGTTTTTTCCAGCCTTTTAACCAGGTCTGGCAACAAATGAGGCAAGTCAAGCTTTACCGATTGAGAAATTGCCCGGCTCAATTGCGACGCCAGCACTTCCTTGTCGCCGTCGGGAATTGTTTCCGATAAAAAATCAGGCTTATGCAAATCATCTTTGAAAAGCAAAAACAGAAAATACGGCAAATGAACCAGCTCATCAAAATATAATTCAATGACAAAATCGCCGCGCAAAATCGAAGAGATCAGCCCCTCGAACGCCATGATCCCCTTTTCTGCAATGAGCTGTCGCCAGAAAACATGCCACTGGCAAATCTGTTTCGTTTTTTGCAGCACCAGCGGGTCGCGAGTCAACAGCGCCGGGTCGCTGATTTTGAGCTGATTGATGCCCTCTGTCAGCACAGTCAGCGAATCTACAAATTTCAAGCCATCCTGCAATGAAATATTAAAAATTGTTTCCCACAGCGGATTATCTTCGACCGGCAGTTCCAGATCGGTATGCGATTGCAGAAAGACAAGCGCTGTCATAAGCGCATCCCGGTCCGCTTTTTTTCTGGCTGTAATGAGCTGCGCTAACAGTTTGTCTTCAGCATCTTTGACAAATTCAGAAGTGAGATATTTCGGTAAAAGCATGGCGCGGATCATGCGGCGAAATTCGGGTGGATTTTTTATGCGATCAAATTCTTTTTTCTCCCGATCAACGATCTCCCGCAGATCCCGCAGCAAATCTAATTCATCGAAGCGCAGAGATTTCAGTTTAGGAGTAGTTTGCAAAATTTCCGAGAAATGTTCCGAGTTGTGAATCAGCCGATCCAGACTTGTTCTGGGAGTCGATCTTTTCGGCCTTTTCTGCGGAGGAGCGTCATCCGCAATCAGAAAACGAGGAGTCGAAATGGGAGTTTCGGCTTTCATTTTTTTGTTTTCGGCTAAAGTTTATCGTATCCCATGCCAAAATCCTGCATGAGGTTTTATTGTTTTTTAATTAAAACCTGCACCTGCATCATTGTGTGCTTGACTTCTATCAATTCAAATTCATAGATATTTGCCAGAGAATTTATTTGCTCCAGGTTCCTCATGCGAATCTGATGCCCCAACAAAATACGCACACCAGACCACAAATTCCTCGGCGCAAATGTCAGGATAAAAAATCCCTCTTTTCTTAACGTCCGATAAACCTCATTAAACAGAGGAATTGTATCATGAATATATTCCAACAAGCCAACAGCAGTCACTAAATCGAAACTGCTTGATTTGAAAGGCAGAAAACTGGCATCCGCCTGGGCGAGATGTGCTGACGGAAAGCGTTTCTTCGTCATTTTCAACATGGACAAT
>NATN01000267.1 GCA_002085355.1 Candidatus Zhuqueibacterota bacterium 4484_87
CGTCGTTCTCTGTTTTGCCTTCGTCAGCATCGGATAATTTAGTGTTTTGCGTGCTGAAATAGAGGGCGCCGCGAAAGTTCTCTGCGTGCGAATTTAGCATTTTCCCGAAGAAATTAATCGTGTGATCGGTGCGCGTCAATTTTTGCTTTGCTGACGGCGCAGCAAATTGATCGTCAATGTAGTAGCCGGGAAATTTCCGATTGACGGAATGATTGATCACAGAATATTGCATTCGCCATTGCCGGGAAAAAAGAAGATTTATCCGCGCGCGTAGGTTCTGATGTTCGTAAAGATAAGCTTCGTTTCTGCCGTCGTTTGATTTGATGTGCCCGCCAACCATTATATTCGTCCTGCGACTCACCTGCTGTCCGAAACGAAAATCAACGTCGCTGAATCCGCGCGGCGCTTTGTGGTGGTAGATTTGCGAATAAGGCTCCAGCCCGCGAAACGGAGTTGTGCGTAAGGTGATGGCACCGGTTTCTGAAAAAAACAGCGGGTCACTGATATTGTCAGAGTTGACCGATTCCATGAATTCCATTGGAATGAGCGTTAGGTCAGCTTTTCCGCTGATGGGGTCGTAAAATGGGCGATAATCAAGAAATAATCTTGATTGCCGCGAATTCGTGCCTTGAAATGAAAAATAGGTTTCCTGACCCGTAGCACCGGGATCAAATATGTGGACGGAATTGAGCAAGCGAAACCAATCGCTGATGTCTTCAGCAAAAATAGATTGCAAGGAACGTTGATTCAAAATTTGAAAAGAGACTTGTGCCAAAGTATCGTTCGGGAAAATAAGTGCTGGCTTTTTCGGCGCAGGAACAAGCGAATCCGCTTTTTGCGGTGAAATTGAAGAATCCGGGGGTGCTGTCAGTGGCGGTGGCGGAGGAAACGGAATTTGTCCTGATGTTGGCTCACTTCGGAAAACAGTGGCGGTCAAAACCAGCAAGATAGCGAATTTTTGTTTGGTAAATAATCTTTGAATCGTGTATTTCATTTTAACCTCAATCGGGTTTTAAATTTTGGCGAATAAAAATATTTTTTATTTCGGAGCAAAATGCAACTGCTGAGCGTTAAAATAATAAATTTTATTGAAAAAATAAAGCATATTTTCCCTCTCATGGGTATTTTTTTAAAATTGTGAATTTTCCATTGATTTTATGCCTTAAATATTTTATATTATCTTAACAAATTTAATTGCTTCACTTATAAAGGAGCATTACGATGAAGCGCATTACAATTTGCATCCTTTTACAGGCATTCCTTCTTGTCAATTTCGGATTTTCCCAGCAAAGCGATTACGGTGAAGGTGAATACGATGTTTATGGCATGATTGATAAAATAAAACCTGTCAATCTCATTGATGTGCCCACAGCGAATTTTTTGAGTTTGAAAAACTTCCAATTGAAACTTCGCGTTTACGATATGGGCGGAATACTCGGCGGCGTGACAGTCGGCCTGACTCCTCGTTTGATGTTTGGCGTCACTTACGGCGGGCAAAATATTATCGGACACGGACGCATTCGTTGGAACGAAGCCCCAGGCGTGAATCTTCGTTATCGCGTTAAATTTGAAACAGAACGCTATCCGGCTGTTTCTATTGGGTTTGATTCGCAGGGACACGGCGCATATTATCCTGAATTGAGCAGATACCAGATCAAATCAATGGGGTTCTATGTTGTCGCAAGCAAAAATTTTACTATTTTAAAAGACCTGGGCTTTCATGGCGGCATCAATTACAGCGCAGAAAATAAAGGCTCTGAAAGAGATTTGAACTTTTTTATTGGCTCTCATCTGTACATCGATCGAGATCTGTCACTCATCTGGGAATATAATTTAGCTACGAACGACAATGATAGTACATCCATCGGCGCAGGCAAAGGTTACATGAATGTCGCGGTACGCTGGGCGTTTTCCCGGCATCTCATGTTGGAGTTTTCAGTGAAGAATTTGTTGAAAAATAATAAATTAGTAAGCGAGATTGAAGAAGTACCCAACGAAAGCAGAGAAATGAAGATTCTCTATTTTCAGAATTTTTAATTTTTTAAACTTTCAAGAAACTAAAAATAGAAGTTACCCTTGAACCAATTTAAGTCCAAGTGCTCGTGCTTTTTTTTCGAGATATTTAATTTGATTTTTCCTGTGCTTTATTTCATATTGTTCGGCGCCGATATCGTGATATTCGATTTTAAAACGAACCATTCGATAAAAGATAATGGCCAATTTTCTGGCGGTTGCCACAATAGCTTTAGCAGACTTTGTGCAGCAAGGCGAAATAGTTTATTTGCCCTGCTATTTGTTTTCCGAGTATGCTGGCTAATAATTTTACCGCCGGATATTTTATTGTTGGGGCTTAACCGAAGCCAGGATGTAAAATGTTTTTCAGTTTTCCATTGAGTCATATCAACGCCGGTTTCAGCTATGATGCCTAAAAGATTGTTTTCGCCAAAACCATCAACAGCCAATAAATCAACACCAGTGATTTGGCGAGTATATTTTTCAACATCAAAATTAGGAGCATTCGCCGCTTTTTTCTTGCGACGTTTCGTTGGCTTGTCAGCGTCTTTTATATTTTTATATGCAGAGGAGAGTCATCCAGAGATGGAAAGGTTTTTAATATATCTTCAATCTGCCGATCACATTCTTCAATTTGACTTTGGTAAAAATCATATAATTGAAGATAGCTTCTTTTGAATAATCTCCTTCGAGGGACTTCGCGATGGTCTTTTCATCGGCTTTAATTTTTCTGTTTCTGTAGGCGGCTAATACCAGCGGATCTCGCTGCCCATCGATAATTGCGCGAATGATACTCATACCCGTTACCCCTGTGATGTCGCTAATCACATGGTGCAATTGTAGGTTCATTTGAGTTAAGGCTTTTTGCATACGTTGGACATGAGATGCACTGCAGCGCACCAGGGTATCTCGATCTCGCAGATAGATTCGTAACGCACGTATGTGCTGTTCGGGTTGGAAAGAGCCCTGTAACAAGCCATAAGAATGGAGCTTTCGAATCCATTCACAATCAGACTCATCGTCTTTTCGTCCCGACACATTTTTCACCTTGTGGGCGTTGACCAAAAGCACCTCGAAACCACGTGCGTCCAGTATTTGAAACAGCGGAATCCAATAGACGCCTGTTGATTCCATGGCAACAGTCGTAACATCGCAATCAATTAACCAATCCGCTAATTCGTTCAGGTCTTTGGTGAAGCTCTGAAAACAACGAATCGGTTGGGCATGCTGATCTGGTCTTACGGCCACCCAATGCTCACGAGAGCCAATATCTATGCCAGCTGCATTCGGATTCTGGATTTCTAAAGTAGAAATTTTTCGTGATGATCTTTTTTTACGATTTTTTGTTCTTTGAGCCATGGTCAATTCCTTATATTTTTCAACGAATCAATAAGCAAATGAGTGCACAATTCAAACCCGGGCAACGGTCAGGTAATTAATCTTTCAAACGGGATTCCGCTAAACGGATCACCAATATATTTACCGCAAATGCCCGGCACCACACTATTCAACGGACTTTTTATGTACCAATTTACGGCCGGTGTTAACTGTTTGAATTGTTTACACTCTCTCGTTCAACCAAGAAATACCATCAAAGTTTCTCATAGAAAATTAGGTGCGTTGCTTTTTGACGAAGCTCTTGCACTATTCAGCTTAATTTAGGAGCCACCCGATAAAATTTGCTCTGTCATGTTTAAAATTCAAACATACGAATAGCAAATGGTTGAATTGAGTAATGTGTGTATGGACAAAAATATTGATAAGAGCTGTCGGCTAAATATGTTTATTATCAAATGGTGAATTCATGAAAAAATTTTATTTCCATAGTCCGATCATTTTACTGGCAGGAATTGTATTTTATTTTCTTTTTTCCCAATGTTACACGACTTTTCAGCATCCGATAGTTTATGTCCCGGTGGATTCGACGTCCTACTATGAGCAGGAAGTCACTTTTGCTGATGATTGCAGCCAGTGCCACGAAGATCAGAAAAAATATATCGAGCACGAGACGGATATTTACGCGGATCCGGTTTACCAGCAAAATTATAGTTGGAATTATTATTACATGACACCCTGGTGGTATGATCCGTACTATTATTACGGAGACAATAATGCAATGGCCGACGATGATCAGTTGGCACCCACTCAGCGTCGCGATTTTGGCAGGAGGGATACAGGCCCCGGACCGACTTATGCGGCGCCGGCGTCTTCAGGCTCATCATTGTCAAAATCAAAATCTAACAATTCGTCAGATAATTCATCAAATTATTCTCCGCCCCGTCGAAGCGAACGGCGTCAGTCGGTTTCCAGCCCCGCGAAAAAAAGTCCCCCGGCGACGCCTGCCCCAAAGCGCGTTCAAAGAGCAAGTGAAAAAAAGAAAGAAAAAAAATGATGGCTCGCTGATTGAATGGAAGAGAGGATTGCATGTCTCGGCTTGTGAAGGTTGCCATAGTTGGATTCGTTTTGATTGTTTTGCTTGTTGGGTTTGGCGCTTTTTTGAGTTATCATTTATTGCATAAATCTCTGCCCCAAACAGCGGGAACGCTAAAAATTGAAGGGCTCTTCCATCCTGTCCGTATTTTCCGTGATTCATTCAATGTGCCATATATTTTTGCCCGCAACGAAGCAGACCTCTATTTCGTTTCCGGTTATCTTCATGCTCAGGAACGGCTCTGGCAAATGGAGCTCTATCGGAGAGTCGCGACCGGCACTCTCTCAGAAATTGTCGGTGATCGCGCGCTGCCTGTGGATAAATTCATCCGCTTGGTGGGAATTCCGCGAATTTCAGCGGAGTCGAAAAATACTCTGTCCGAACAGTCGCTTTTTATTCTCAAAAATTATACTCGCGGCATTAATGCATTTTTGCAAAAAGGCATGCATTCTTTGCCGCCGGAATTTACTGTGCTGGATTATCGTCCTCATGCATGGAAAATAGAACATTCCATCGCGATCCAGCGGCTGCTCGCGCTGTCTTTAGAAATGGGATGGTTCGTCGATCCTGCCTTTGCTGTTTTGCAGGATAAAATTTCTTCGGAAAAATTTCGGGAAATAGTGCCTTTCAGCTTTGGGAGAAAATTCGCCGGTGTTGCGAATAGTAATAGCATTTTACACGACAAGTTATTGGCAGAAATTCTCAATGTCCATTCAACTTTGATGGAACTGACCGGAATTGGCGGCTCTGGCTTGGGGAGCAATGGTTGGGTTGTTTCCGGCGACCACACTCAGAGCGGGAAACCCCTGCTGGCGAACGATCCTCACCTATGGCTGCAAAATCCATCCATCTGGTACGAAATTCGGTTTCATTCACCGGAAGTAACAGGGGCTGGTTTCACAATTCCCGGCTTGCCCGGTATTGTTATTGGGCAAAACCAATCTCTCGCCTGGGGCTTGACGAATCTCATGGCGGACGGCTGCGATTATTTTCAGGAAAAAGTCAATCCGGCGGATTCGCTGAAATATCTTTACCAGCACCGCTGGCTGTCAATGGATGTTGTCTTGGATACAATCTTTGTAAAAGGCAAAGATCCTGTTCTGCAAATCACGCGCCGCACGAAACATGGCCCTTTGATTTCTGATCTGGACAGTAGTCTGGCAAAATTGCCTTTCACCATTTCCATGCGCTGGATCGGCGCAGAACCGAGTGACGAGTTTCTGGCTTTTGATAAAATATTGAAAGCGGCAAACTGGAATGAGTTTATCGCCGGTCTGCAAATTTTTGGCGTGCCGCCGCAGAATTTCATTTATGCTGACAGCGCCGGCAATATCGGTTATTATGGCGCAGGTGCGATTCCTTTCCGTCTGCGCGGAAGGGGAGTCTTGTTGAGACCTGGCTGGGACAAACGATTTGACTGGAAAGGTAAGATTCCTTTCGATAGGCTTCCGCATTGGGTCAATCCGGATTCCGGTATCATCATCTCGGCAAATCAAAAGATGGTCAGCGAAAATTACCCGTTTTTTATTTCCGATTACTGGGAAGCGGATTATCGCTTTCGACGCATCTGGCAAATGCTTTCATCTTCTGATAAAATTTCCGCTGAAACCTTCAAACAAATGCAGCGCGATTATCGCGATTTGCACGCCCATTATTTGATGCCGTATGTGAGAACTGTGCTGGAAAGATTTGACCGCAGTGATAGTTTGCGAAATTATTTTTATCGATCAATGAAGAACTGGGACGAGATTGTTTCGGAAAAATCAGTCGGTGCGGCGATCTTTGAGATATTTTTATCCCATTTTTATGAAAATATTTTTCTCGATGAAATGGGAGAATCACTCTACAAAAAATTTGTGCAATTACCGAATATCCCCATCCGTGCCGCAGATAGATTCATCCTGCGCAATGACGCTCTCTGGTTTGACGATGTTGCCACAGAAGAAGTTGTGGAGACGCGGGACGACATCATTTTGCGCTCATTGAATCAGACGTTTGATTTTTTGCAAAAAAGATATTCCCGACACGTTCGCAAATGGCGTTGGGGAAATGTTCACAAACTGACCCTGAAGCACCTTTTGGGAATAAAAAAACCGCTCGATTCATTTTTTAATATTCGTGGCTTCGCGATTGGCGGTTCCAATACGACTGTCAATTCAGGCGTTTTTTCGCTTGCAGATAAGAAATTTGACATGATCGTCGGCCCCTCCATGCGGCAAATAGTGGATTTTTCGAGTTTGGAAGAACCGCTGCACATTTTTCCCACCGGACAAAGCGGTCATCCGATGAGCGACCATTATCGCGATCAGACAGACCTCTGGCGTAACGGCGGATATCGCCGCTTGCAGCTTGATACCTTGACAGTGGCTCAATCTTCAGCG
>NATN01000062.1 GCA_002085355.1 Candidatus Zhuqueibacterota bacterium 4484_87
AAAAATGTTCAGGTATTCGCTTTTCCCGTGCACGAGGGCCATGTTGTTTCTCGCGTGGGCTTCAAATCAAAGGCGATTACCGTACCGACTGTTGCCGAAATCGAATCAAAATTGGAGCCGGATGTGGCGACAGTGGCAATTGACGATGCCCAGCTTTTTGACACTCAGGACCTCATTAATTTCTGCAATCGTTACAGGAAAAAATTTGACATAATCATTGCCGGAGTTCAATTAAATTCCTTCGGCGAAAATTTTGGCGCTATGGTGGAATTGATGGGGCGCGCAGAAAACGTCACGGTTCTGCTTGGCGTTTGTGCAAAATGCAAAAAGCAAACAGCGATCATTTCTCAGCGTTTTCGCGACAAAGAACATACCATTCCCATTACCAAAGATGATCCTAAAATTGAATTGCGTAAAGAATTTTACGCGCCCGTTTGCTGGGAATGCTATCAACCGCCAGTATAAAAACGAACGAACAATTTCATTTATTAAATAGAAGGAGAAATTTAACGTGCTGGAAAGACTAATTGGCATTATCGGAATTTTTGTTCTTCTCGGAATTGCTTGGCTGCTTTCAAACAATCGCAGAAAAATCGACTACCGCGTCGTAGTCTGGGGTATCGGATTACAAATACTTTTTGCCGTTATCATTTTGAAAACAGGTCCCGGACAGGCGCTGTTCTTTTATGCAAGGGCGTTCATCACCAAATTACTCAGCTTCACAGACGCTGGCGCTTCCTTTCTGTTCGGGAATCTCTACCTCGGAGCTCCGGGTATTGCAGAAAGCCTGGGCATGGGAGGGCCTTTTCAACTCTGGGATCCTGCGACGCAACACTACGTGAATATTGGGATGATTTTCGCATTTCACGTTTTACCAACTATCATCTTTTTCGCCTCTTTCATGGGAATCCTGTACCATCTTGGTGTAATGCAAAAAATTGTTGAATTTTTTGCATGGATAATGCGCGTAACAATGGGCACCAGCGGATCGGAATCTCTTTCCGCTGCGGGAAATATTTTTGTCGGTCAAACGGAGGCGCCGTTACTCATCAAGCCCTATGTTTCCACAATGACAAAGTCCGAGCTCATGGCGATTATGACCGGAGGGTTTGCCACAATCGCCGGCGGTGTGATGGCTGCCTATGTCCGCTTCGGCGTCGATGCCGGGCATCTCATGGCCGCCAGTGTCATGTCTGCACCAGCAGCTTTGGTGATGGCAAAAATTATTTTCCCGGAAACAGAAGAATCAGTAACAAGAGGTGGTGTAAAACTAAAAGTAGAAAAGAGAACATCCAATGTGATTGACGCTGCTGCAACAGGAGCCGCTGATGGACTTAATTTAGCATTGAATGTCGGCGCCATGTTGTTAGCTTTCATTGCGCTTATTGCTATGTTCAACTATTTTCTTGGCAAGATCGACGACATTGTCAACCTCATCACTTTGCATCACACACACTTTGCCTGGGATTTAAGTTTGAAAAAAATATTCGGAGTCATTTTTTCGCCGCTGGCTTTTGTAATGGGCGTTGATCTCAAGGACGTCGCCGAAGTTGGCAATCTTTTAGGCACTAAAATTTCCATCAATGAGTTGGTCGCCTATGTTGATCTGACCAAACTCAAAGGTGTTATTTCGGAGCGTTCCTACATCATTGGCACTTATGCACTATGCGGATTTGCCAATTTCAGCTCCATAGCCATTCAGATCGGAGGTATCGGCAGCATTGCCCCTGAACGGCGCAGCGATCTGGCAAAAATCGGACTGAAAGCCATGTTTGCCGGCGCCCTGGCATCCTGGCTGACAGCGACAATTGCTGGTATTTTGATCTGATAATTTTAAAATTTCTTACACAAAAAACAATGAATCTCCTCATTCCCGATTCGTTCAGATTTTTCAAAAAAATGCGGGGATCAGGAGATTCGTTTCTTTTGTTTCATCGTTGCCACGAAAGAGGAAAAAGATGGATGAAAAACAACAATTAGAACAATCGCTTCAATACATAAAGGATAAAATTGACATTCAGCCCAAATTAGCCATTATTTTAGGGTCAGGACTTGGTTCGCTGGCGGACACACTGAAAAACAGCACCGTCATTTCCACGGCAAAAATTCCGCACTACCCCATCTCCACAGTACCGGATCATGCAGGAATTTGGGTGATTGGGTATGTCAGCAATGTACCGATTTTGGCGTTGAAAGGAAGAGTCCACACTTACGAAGGCTATTCAGCGCGCGAGGTAACCTATTCCATCCGACTCATGGCGAAACTTGGCATTGAGAAACTCATTGTTACAAACGCCGCAGGCGGAGCTAATCCCAACTTTGCGCCTGGTGATTTAATGGTGATCACTGACCATATCAATTTTTTATTTGATAATCCACTAATCGGAGACAATCAAGTCTCTGCTGATCAGCGATTTGTCGATATGTACAACGCTTATGACAAAAATTTTATTCAAAACACGATTACCCTGGGAAAATCTTTGGACATTCCGCTGCAAAGCGGAGTTCTGTTTTCTTCCAAAGGACCGACTTACGAAACCGCTGCCGAAGTTCGCATGGCACATGCGATCGGCGCCGATGCTTTGACCATGTCCACTGTCCCGGAAGTCATTGCAGCGCGTCAGCAAAACATCAGAGTGCTGGGAATTTCCTGCATCACAAATTTAGCTACAGGAATTTCAGAAGAAAAACTGAACCATGAAGAAGTGCAGGAAACAGCGAATCGCATCAAAGATACATTTATTCGGCTGGTGAAAGAAGTAATTGTCCGTATTCCCGAATGGTAGTTCATCGAATTTCATTTCATTCTCAATAGTAAATTTCACCCCCTGTTTTGCGAAAGGAGCCTTCTCATGCAGCCATTGAATGAAATCATCAAAGCAGCTCACGGCGAACATCCTGTTGATTTGTTACTTAAAAATGTCAATTTAATCAATGTGCTCTCCGGTGAAATTTACCCTGCTGATATTGCTATTCATGACGATCTTATTGTCGGGATTGGCAATCATTACGACGCAAAAGAAACTTTGGATCTGAAAGGTCTTTTTGCAGCGCCGGGATTTATCGATGCGCACGTTCATATTGAAAGCTCCATGGTCATCATTCCCCAATTTGCCCGAGCGGTCGTTCCACTGGGAACAACTTCGGTCGTCGCCGATCCCCACGAAATCGCCAATGTGATGGGCTACGAGGGTATCCGATTTATGATGGATTACGCCAAATATAACCCACTCAACGTGTTTTTTATGCTACCGTCTTGCGTTCCTGCCACCAATCTGGAAACCGCAGGTTCTCAATTACGCGCGTTTGATATTTTTCCTTTTCTTCAGGAAAAATGGGTTCTCGGACTCGGCGAAGTGATGAATTTCCCCGGCGTCATCCATGGCGATCCGGACGTACTGGACAAAATCAAAATTTCTGCAGAAAAGCGCATCGACGGTCATGCGCCGGGAGTCACAGGCAAAGATTTAATGGCTTATATTGCTGCTGGCATTCTTTCTGATCATGAATCGACAGCGCCGGATGAAGCGCTAGAAAAATTGCGCAATGGCATGTTTGTTATGATTCGTGAAGGAACCGGAACCAAAAATCTCAACGCACTGCTTCCCATTATTACGCCAGAAAACAGCCGACGTTGTTTATTTTGCACCGATGACCGCCATCCGCACGACATACTGGAGCAGGGACACATCAATTACATGATCAAAACTGCCATCGATTACGGCATTAATCCTGTCGATGCAGTTCGCATGGCAACTCTCAATTCCGCCGAGTACTTTGGCTTACGAAAGTTAGGCGCTATCAAACCAGGCAATTTCGCTGACATTGTCATTTTAGACGATCTGAAAAATTTCCATGTCAAAATGGTGCTGAAAAACGGAAAGGTAGTTGCACGGGAAGGTGAAGCGATTTATGATCCGCCGGTCCGGCCTGAAGTCAAGCTTCGCAGTTCTGTGAACATCAAATGGCTGGAAGGAAATGAATTTCAGATTCCTGCCAGAGGAAAGAAGTGCCGCGTGATTGAATTGATCAGGGACCAAATCGTCACCAAGGAACTCATCACGGATGCGAAAATTGACGGTTCGACGCTTGCTTCCGATCCAGAGCGCGATATACTGAGGCTTTTTGTTGTTGAACGACATTATGCATCAGGAAATATCGGCAAAGGACTGGTCAAAGGTTTTGGTTTAAAATACGGCGCAATGGCATCTTCCATCGGTCATGATTCGCACAACATTATAGTTGTCGGAGTGAATGACAGAGACATACTCAAAGCAGTCACTCAAGTCAATAAAATGGGCGGCGGATTGGCTGTCGCAGAAAACGAACAAATTCTGGCGTCCCTCGAGTTGCCCATAGCCGGACTCATGTCCAGCGAACCCATTGAAACCGTAAATGAGAAAATGATCGCCTTAAACGATGCGGCTCGTCAGTTGGGCTGTACCCTGAGTGACCCTTTTATGTCGCTGTCCTTTTTGGCGTTGCCGGTCATTCCCAAATTGAAACTCACGGATTTAGGTTTAGTCGATGTGGAAAAATTTGAATTTGTGGATCTGTTTGTATAACGAGTAATCACTCAAATATACGAATGACTAATTTTCTCTTTTTTGCTTTTTACGAGCCAAATAAATGAAAAATGCGGGGAGGCTAAAATGTTAGCAGAATTCAGCATCGCTCCATTTGATAAAGGTGAAAGTCTCAGCGCCTATGTGGCACAAATAATCGATTTGATTGACAAAAGCGGATTGGACTATAAACTCTGTCCCATGGGCACAACAGTCGAGGGTGACACCGACGAAGTGTTTGAATTGATCAAAAAATGCCATCTGAAAATGCGCGAGATGTCACGGCGCGTGATTACCCACATTTCCATCGACGACCGGGAAGGAGCAACAAATCGAATCAAAGGGAAACCCAAATCCATCGAAGAAAAATTAGGTAGAAAGGTTAAAAAATAGAACATTATGAGCCAAGACTTCGTCTTAATTTTAGTAACCGCTTCGCAAAAATCAGAGGCGGAACAAATCGGACAGGCTTTAGTTGAAGAAAAATTAGCGGCTTGCTGCAATATTGTAGAAAATATTTCTTCGATTTTTCACTGGAAAGGAAAAATTTGCCGCGAGCAGGAATGTTTGCTTTTGATAAAATCGACGCGCGGGAATATTGACGACATAATTACCAGAGTAAAAAAATTACACAGCTACGAAGTGCCGGAAATCATCGCACTGCCAATCATTGCCGGATCTGATGATTATCTTGAGTGGGTGAAAAATGAAGTCTGCTGAGCCGCCACTTGTGCGATTGGAAAAATAAAATGAAACTCACAATTTTAGGAGCAGGGTGCGGAATTCCCTCGCTGGAGTACAGCGCTCCAGGAATTTTGCTGGAAACAAGCGAAGGTCCGCTTTTGTTCGATATGGGCCCCGGAACATTGGTGCGATTACTCAAGGCAGGCGTGTCCCATAAGCAACTGCGGCATGTATTTCTGACACATTTTCACTCAGACCATACCGGGGATCTCGCTCCTTTGATTCAGGCGCTGTGGACAACGCCATTTTACACGCGAACGGAACCATTAACAGTATTTGGCCCGGTGGGGCTGGATAATTT
This sequence comes from Candidatus Zhuqueibacterota bacterium 4484_87, assembly GCA_002085355.1. Classification (GTDB taxonomy): domain Bacteria; phylum Zhuqueibacterota; class Zhuqueibacteria; order Thermofontimicrobiales; family Thermofontimicrobiaceae; genus 4484-87. Next base: position 5,611 of record NATN01000062.1, read on the forward strand.
TCTGAACAATCTGGCAAAAGCATTCGGCGATTGGATTTATGAGCCGGAATTTCCTCTTGAAATCAAAGAGGTGCAAAACTCTTCCTTTGCACTGGCTTCGTTGCGTATGACAGTGAAGCCCATGAACCACGGCAGCAAAAATGCGGTGGGGTATCGTATTGAAAATTCCGCAGGGAAGTCAATCGTATATTCCGGTGACACAGATATGAGCAATGAGATAATCCGGTTAGCCCATCAGGCAGATGTGCTCATTTTGGAATGTTCTTTTCCCGAAAGCAGGAAAACAACCGGTCATTTGATTCCGGTAGAAGCAGCAGAAATCGCCAGAAGCGCCCAGTGCAAGCACCTGATTTTGAATCATTTTTATCCGCCCCAAGACGAACTGTTTGCTGAAATCCGGCAGATCGTACCTAAAATATTCAAAGGGAAGCTCTCTCTGGCGCAAGATTTTTTGACCATTAGTGTTTAACTTGCAAAGACTCACGGTTGTCGATTTTGTTGATTCGCGCCGGACAATAGTGAAAATAAATGAATTCATTCAAATAAAACAAGATGTACCTTATTATTCAAAAAGACACTTTTCAGAAACACCTGTTAAAAATTTCGATTCTCATTTCTTTACTCGTTCACGTTCTTTTTCTGCTGCTTTATCGCCCGATTTCGCAATGGCAGCTTTTTTCCATTGCAGAGCTTCTTCAGCAGGACAAGCCCAATGAAATTGAAAAAAGAATCGAATTTGAGCTGGTTGAAACGCCGGAAGACGCGCGCAGCGACGCCCCGCCAGAAAACACAAATCTGGTCTCTGATAAAAATTCCCGTGCAAGAAATCAACAGCAGAAGGCTGATCTGCCGGTTGGCGCTCCCTTTGCTCAGGGTGATATGAATGTACACGAATTGCCAACTTTTGCTTCCGTGGCAACAAGGCCTGCCAGTCCGGCTGACCAATCAGCCCGGCAGCAAAATGAAGCACAAAATCAGCAGCAGAAAGAAGTGAACGATGGTTTTACTTTTGAAAAATTCAGCCGCCAACAGTTGATAAAAAAAGATGCGGCGGAACAGTTCAGAATGGCGCAACCACAATCCGCAAACAGGCCCAACTACGACAACCAAAAATTTCGCGCAGAAGACCTCGGTGGTTTAACTTTTAACACGTATGCCTGGGATTTTGCGCCGTACATGCTGGCGATGAAACGGAAAGTGGAACATAACATTTTTCCGCCGCCGGCTTTCACACGCATGGGTTTGATCAGCGGAGAAACAATTCTGAAGTTCAAAGTTTTGCCCGGGGGAGAAGTGAAGGACGTGAAAGTTTTGCGCTACAAAGGCCATTTGTCTTTGAAAGAAACCAGCGTACAGGCAATTTTAAATGCAGCGCCTTTTAAGCCTTTGCCTGCGGATTTTCCGGAAGATTTTTTAGAAGTAACAGCAAAATTTTCCTATTACATTCAAAAAAACAGATAGTTAATCAAAAACGGAAACAGAAAACATGCAAGAAACCTGGTTATTTATTGAACGCGGCGGCATCATCATGATTCCGTTATTGCTGTCGTCAATCATCGTGTTAGCCATCGTCATTGAACGCTCAATTGTTCTCAGAAAGAAGAAAATTCTCATCCCGGAAATCATCCGCGTCATCGAAGAAATCAAAAAGCCGGATGATATTCATCTTGCTATTTCCATTTGCAATAAAAATAAAGGCGCTTTTGCCAATATCGTGCAATTGGGACTCGAAAATAGCGACCTGCCGCACGAAGAGTTGAAAGAATTGATATCGGACCAGGGACGCCAGGAAGTGCGCACGCTGCAAAAGGGATTAGTCATCATTGAGACCATCGCAGCAATCGCCCCGCTATTAGGCTTATTAGGCACTGTCTTGGGAATGATCAAAGTATTCACCGTCATTTCCGAGCAAGGATTAGGGCAGACGCAAGCGCTTTCCGGTGGAATATCGGAAGCGCTAATCACCACCGTTTTCGGTCTGTCCATCGGGATTCCGGCACTGATTTTTTACAATTATTTTGCAGATAAATCAGAAAACATGATCATGGACATTGAGAAATATACTTCAAAATTACTACGCAAAATAGCGCGCTTTCGGATGAATACCGCGATTGATGAGGTCAAACATGCAGTTCAGTGAAAAAAGACAACGAAAACCCATCATTAACATCACTTCATTGATCGACGTGTTGTTTCTGTTGCTCATATTTTTTATGATTTCCTCTACATTTGTGGAACAACCGGGCATGAAACTGGAGCTTCCCGAATCAAAATCCTCCACGACTGAAAAAATCAGAGATCTTGTTCTGGAAATTACAGCAGACGGCTCATTGATTCTCAACGATAGTGCTGTTTCTCTGGACAATCTTGAGAAACAACTTAAGGAAATGCTTCCCCGACTGGAAGAAAAGTCCATCGTTTTGAAAGCTGACAAATCAATTCCCCACGGCACAGTCGTAAAAGTGATGGACATTGCTCGCTTAAGCGGGCTGGAAAAATTGGTCATTGCCACTACTATTGAACAAAATTGAATTTTGGTTTTGCCTTTTTGCAGAAAAAACTATCCCCCACCGTCTCAACTTGATACAACTTTCTCTTAAAATCTTGACTGCAACAATCCTTGTCATACAATTTTTACAGAAGAACTACCCCGCCTTAAAAAAATAATAGCAGATATCTTGTACAATCAACCATTTATGATGTCAACATACAGAAAAATTAGCTTTTTAGATACAATTATGTCAAATATAATTTCCTGGTATGCTGTTTGCCTTTTTTATGAAAACATAAGAGAGGAACGCACCATGAAAAAGCCCCCCTTACCCCCAATAATCAGAAACCTTACTTTATTGATATTTATTTCATTTGTATCAAGTGCATTTCCCCAAAACCTTGAAAATATCTTCATCGCGAAACTTATCGATGCAAATTTTGACACCTATGTGGATGGCTTACCCGATTCAATTGCCAGACATACAACAATTGATCGGGTTACTTTGAACGCTGATCAGGCCGGATGGTACCGGATATTTTTTCATCTCGCCTACAGTGGAGACAGCCAGCTCAATGAGCATATTTTTATAACAGTTACCAATGACGACTCTCTGATTACCCCTTTTGATAAAAACCTGGGCAATATAAAGGTACTCAAGGACACCTCTGCTGTTCCCGACACCCTTTGGCGAAACACAGGCCTTTTTTATCTTATTCCAGGAGAAAATCAAATCCTTATGCACCATTACAATGCTGTTTTTAAAGACCAATCCTTTCGCCAATTGGTCGCTGGGGTACCTGAATCGGATTTAATGGCAATCGTTGTCGGTGACAGCATTGGAGATCGTCAGAGTGTACACATTGACAGTATGATTATTTACGGACATCCAAGTTTTCGTGCATTGACAGATTTGACAAAAAGAGACAGCCTGATTGACGTGGACGGCGACAATTCCCTGTCTGTCGGCGATATCATTGAATACACAATAGAGATTTCAAATTCCGGGAATGGTATCGCCCATGATGTCTTTGTTACAGACACAATTCCCGCCAATACAGCATATATTTCAGGCAGCGGGAAAGCAAGTAAAGGAACAATCCAGACGACAAGCCCCGTTTTCGAAGTTGAGATAGGTAATATTGCCTCTGGAAATCTGGAAAAAGTCACTATTTCATATCAGGTGCGCATAACTATGCCAACGGATAGTGTTTTAAACCAGGGATTCTTGAGTAGTGAGGAAAACGACGCCATTCCCACCGACGACCCGGACACTAATGAAGAAGATGATCCAACTAAAACGGTCGTACCCTCTTTTGACGGCAAAACCGATCTGCTCAAACAAGACTTTTATGTTGACACCAACAACGACGGCAAAATCAACGCCGGGGATTCCATTCGCTATACGATCACGATCAAAAATTCGGGTCTGGGCGCTGCGCATAATGTGGTATTCACGGACTCCATTCCCAATTTCACGCAATACGTATCGGGCTCTGCAACGACCTCAAAAGGCACCATCGTCTCTACGAATCCGGTTTTGCGCGTGGAAATCGGCTCCCTTGCGCCCAATGAAACGGAGACTGTCACCATTTCTTTCACCGTAGTAGTGAACGAAACCATCACCATGGTCGAAAACCAGGGTTTTCTTGATTCCGATGAAACAAAATCAAATCCCACGGATGACCCGGATACTGACGAAGAAGACGACCCAACCAAAACTATCGTGCCTTCTTTTGATGGGAAAACAGACTTGCTCAAACAAGACTTTTATGTTGACACCAACAACGACGGCAAAATCAACGCCGGAGATTCCATTCGCTATACG
>NATN01000268.1 GCA_002085355.1 Candidatus Zhuqueibacterota bacterium 4484_87
AGGACTGGTCTATTCAGGGCATTTTAAAGCGGAGCAAATCACCATCACCAGAAGGCAGGTCGAGCGAATCGAGTCATATCGGGAAAAAGGTTTTATCATCCATTCGGATAATCTAAAAGCGGTTAAATTTGCCAAATTTATTGTTCTTGCCGTAAGACCAAGGCAGCTAACAGGTTTGATCGAGGAGATAAAATCCGCGTTGATCCCGAATAAGCATGTCTTAATCTCTTTGGTAACCGGTATTTGGATTTCGGAGTTAAGAAAAATGGTCGGCAGGGATGTTTGGATTACGCGGGCTATGCCAAATATTGCCGTCTCAAAAGGCGAATCAATGACCTGCTTGAGCACATCGCTCATTCCGCGAGAGATTGCCCAGCAAGTAAATTCGCTTTTTTCAACGGTCGGCGAAACACTTAATATCGAAGAAGAATTCATGACTCCGGCAACGGCGCTGTGCGCCTGTGGGATTGCGTTTTTTCTGCGAGCGATCAGAGCAGCCTCACAGGGGGGAATCGAAATCGGATTTCACTGGGATCAAGCGCTCATCATGGCTGCTCAGACAGCAAAAGGGGCAGCGGAAATTATTTTAAATTCAAAAACTCACCCGGAATCTGAAATTGACAAAGTGACGACTCCCAGAGGTGTGACAATTTCCGGTCTGAACGAGATGGAACATCATGGGTTCAGTTCGGCGATGATTAAAGGGATTGTCGTGTCTGCAAAAAAAGCGGAAAAATTACTTGAAAATAACGGGAAATAAGATGAAAATTTTGAAATTCGGCGGTTCTTCAATTAAAGATGCGGACAGAATAAGAAAAGTGCTGGATATTGTCATTAGATCCAAACAGGAGAATGGCAATATTGCTGTTGTCTTCTCTGCCCTGGGCGGCGTTACGGATGACTTGATAGAAATGAGCAAAAGGGCTGCTTTATATGCTGAAGATTATATTGATCGATTAAACGCATTGGAAAAGCGCCATTTTGACATTGTCAATGAATTGATCAGTGTCAAAAATCGTGGGCAGGTTTTGACGGAGGTTAAGCTGCTGACCAACGAACTGGCAGATGTACTGCAAGGAGTTTATTTGGTGAAAGAATTGACCCCCAAAACTCTGGACTTTATAATGAGTTTTGGCGAAAGACTATCCGCATTTATCATTACAGAGGCATTGAGAGATATAAAATTTCCGGCAAGCTATTTGGACACGCGTCAGATAATCAAAACAGATGAGAACTTTGGTAAGGCAAACGTAGATAAAACATTAGCCTATCAAAATATTGCCCGACATTTTAACAATTCTGATGAGGTTCAAATTATAACTGGTTTTATTGGTTCTACTCAAAAGAATGAGACAACGACCTTGGGACGTGGAGGTTCTGATTATACAGCGTCACTTTTTGCTGCTGCTTTAAAAGTTTCAGAGCTGGAAATCTGGACTGATGTAAATGGTGTTCTGTCTGCGGATCCGGGTAAAGTTAAAAATGCTTTTTCCATTCCGGAAATGACTTACGAAGAAGCTATGGAGATGTCCCATTTCGGAGCAAAGGTAATTTACCCGCCTACCATGCTACCTGTTTTAAAAGAAAGAATTCCAATTCGTATTCGCAATACGTTAAATCCGGAATTCACCGGCACTGTAATACATAATCGACACCTGTCAACGAATGGTATGTTAATAAAAGGTATCTCTTCGATTTCAAAGGTGTCACTTCTAAGGGTTCAAGGGAGTGGAATAATCGGTGTCGCGGGATTTGCAGCACGACTTTTTGGCGCGCTCGCCAAAGAAAAAATAAATATTATTTTGATAACGCAAGCGTCTTCCGAACATTCAATTTGTATGGCAATTGAACCGGGTGCAGCAATTAGAGCGAAAAGCCTGATTGAGGAAGAATTTCATCTGGAGATAAGGGCAAATTTATTAGACGAAGTTGCAGTAGAAAATGATTTGACTATTGTGGCAATTGTTGGTGAGCACATGAGAAAAACTCCGGGTATTGCAAGCCGTTTATTCCAGGCTCTGGGGAACGGAAAAATTAATGTCGTCGCCATTGCGCAAGGATCATCGGAATTAAATATTTCAGTTGTCATTAATCAAACGGATGAAACCAAAGCATTGAATATCATCCATCATACATTTTTTAACCTTTAAAGAGAAGGATTTCCCTGTCATGAAAAATCAAATCAGGGTATTTGCACCAGCTTCTGTTGCTAATGTCGCTTGCGGATTTGATATTCTTGGATTTGCTGTTGAGTATCCCGGAGATGAGGTAGAGATAAAATTAAAAGATGAGCCAGGAGTAGTAATTTCGACAATTGATGGTGATAACGGGAAATTGCCTAAAGCACCTGATAAAAATTCAGTTACCGTACCTATCCTTTCGTTTTTAAAACACTACAGAATTGATCAGGGGATGGAAATCAAATTATTCAAAAAAACACCTGCCGGAAGTGGACTTGGCTCAAGTGCAGCCAGTTCGGTGGCGGGTGTATTTGCAGCAAATATTTTGCTCGGAGAGCCAATGAAACAAGAACATTTGTTACCATTTGCTCTGGATGGTGAAAAAGCAGCGTGTGGTATCGCCCATGCCGATAATGTTGCTCCGGCGCTTTTAGGCGGCTTTGTGTTAATCCGGAGTTATCATCCGCTGGACGTTGTTAAAATCCCAACGCCTGATCAATTATATTGTACCATTTTCCATCCTGACCTGGAGGTTCGTACTTCAGACGCCCGAAAAATACTTAAAAAAAATATTCCTCTAAAAGATGCAATCGTGCAATGGGGAAACATTGCCGGATTAATTACCGGCTTAATGAAATCGGATTATGAGTTGATCAGTCGCTCCATGGAAGATGTCATTGTCGAACCGATAAGATCAATTCTCATACCGGGATTTGATAAAGTTAAAAAAGCGGTAATGGAAACCGGTGCTCTGGGGTGTAATATATCCGGATCAGGCCCATCAATTTTTTCTTTGAGCAGATCAGATGAAATTGCCAAAGAAATCGGTGAAGTAATGGCCGAACAGTTTAAATTAGATGATGTTTCGGGTGAATTTTATTACTCAAAAATTAATAACCAGGGACCAAAAGTTATAACACAGGACGAAGATGAAATTTTATAGCACAAAAGATCGGACGAAAACAGTATCGCTTGAATACGCTGTTCTACGGGGGCTTGCAGATGATTGTGGGTTATTTATGCCAGTTAATATTCCTCAACTCCCAAAGCAATTTTTTTCTGAAAGTCGAAAGATGTCTTTTCAGGAAATTGCTTATCGGGTCGCGAAAAACTTTTTTCAACCAACTCTGGCATTCAAGGACTTTGCAGCTAGGTTTATGTCGCAGCTCATGTCCTATTTTGTCAGAAATTCTGATAAAGAACTAACAATACTTGTGGCAACATCCGGAGATACCGGAAGCGCTGTGGCGCATGGATTTTATAATATACCCGGTATTAAAGTCATTATTCTTTATCCCAGCAAAAAAGTGAGTTTATTGCAGGAGAAACAGATTGCCACATTAGATGGCAATATTACCGTTTTGGAAATTAGAGGAACCTTCGACGATTGTCAAAGGCTCGTTAAACAGGCTTTTATGGATCCTGATTTGCAAAATAAATTGTGGCTAACTTCTGCAAATTCAATTAATATTGCCCGACTTATTCCCCAATCTTTTTATTATTTTTATGCATTCTCCAAAATTGAAGACAGCGGTAAATCTGTCGTGTTTTCAGTCCCCAGTGGGAATTTTGGTAATTTGACCGGTGGAATATTAGCAAAAAAAATGGGGCTTCCGGTTGATAAATTTGTTGCTGCTACCAATGCCAACGATGTCATCCCCAAATATTTGAGTTCCGGTAGGTTTCACCCTCAACCTTCACGGAGAACAATTTCCAATGCCATGGATGTGGGCAATCCGAGTAATTGGGCGAGGATATTGGAATTGTTTGATAATGATTTGCAAAAAATCAGGCAAGAAATTTTTGCTGTCAGCGTTTCCGAAGAACAGACCAGGGAAACAATGAATCATGTATTTCAACAATATTCCTACATTATGGACCCTCACACTGCGGTGGGATATCTGGGTTTAATCAAATATTTATCTGAAACACAAAATCAGACTTGCGGTATATCTCTTTCTACAGCCCATCCGGCTAAATTTAAAGATATTGTCGAAAAAATAACCGGTCAATCAATCACACTTCCTGAAAGGCTGGCAACATGTCTGAAAAAAAAGAATAGATCGATTGTATTGTCAAAGGAATTTGCTGGGTTCAAAGAATTTTTATTTGAGACGGTGCGTTAAGTTAATAAGTAATAATAAATTTCTTGACTTTTAAAATAATATTTGATACTTTTTACGTCTCAAATTATGGCAAAGATGAAAAAAGAAAAATTTCAATATGTCTGCCAATCCTGCGGTTTTGTCTCTCCGCGTTGGTTGGGACGGTGTTCCGAATGCGGTGAATGGAACTCGATGGTTGAGGAAAAAGTTACTTCTCCGACAGTAAAAAAACGTTCGAGTGCAGGTGGACAGCAGGCAGTTTCTCCGGTTTCTTTGGCACATGTTGAATCCAGTCGTGAAACCAGGATTCGTTGTCGCAGCCGTGAATTTGATCGTGTTTTGGGGGACGGAATCGTACCAGGATCTCTTGTGCTGATCGGCGGCGATCCGGGAATTGGAAAATCAACGCTGATGCTTCAGGAAGGGGTCGCTCTCGCCAGTCAGGGTATGAATGTTCTTTATGTTTCCGGAGAGGAATCGTTGTCACAAACTCGAATGCGCGCGGATCGTCTCGGTGTGAATGCTGAAAAATTGTTTCTCCTGCCGGAAAACAATCTGGAAAATGTGATAGCTGCTGTGGAACAAAATCAACCTCAGATTGTGATCATAGATTCGATCCAGACTATTTACAGCAGCCAGTTGGAAAGCTCTCCGGGAAGCATTAGTCAAGTGCGCGAATGTGCCAATCAGTTTTTGCATTTGGCAAAGAGCCGTTCTGTGCCCATTTTTCTTGTTGGCCATGTGACCAAAGAAGGATATATTGCGGGACCGAAAGTCCTGGAGCATACTGTTGATACGTTATTGTTGTTTGAGGGAGATCGTAATCATTTTTTTCGGATTTTGCGGGCAGCCAAAAATCGGTTTGGTTCCACCAACGAGATTGGTGTGTTCGAAATGACAGACCGCGGACTGGTTGACGTTTCCAACCCGTCGGAGATTTTTTTAGCGCAACGTAAGGCAGATATTTCCGGCTCGGTGGTGATCAGCATTTTAGAGGGCACGCGTCCTCTGCTTTTGGAAGTACAGGCATTAGTGAGTCCCTCGAATTACGGATTGCCGCAACGCACGGCAACCGGTGTTGATCCCAAACGGCTGGCAATGTTACTGGCGGTTCTGGAGAAACGTGTGGGATTGCGAGTCGGTACTTTTGATGTTTTTGTCAATGCTGTCGGCGGCGTGAGAATTGATGAAACTGCGGCAGATTTGGGAATCACTTTAGCAATCGCCTCCAGTTTTCGCAATCAGGTGATTACGCCGAACGCCGTGCTGGTGGGA
>NATN01000063.1 GCA_002085355.1 Candidatus Zhuqueibacterota bacterium 4484_87
CTTGAACCGAAGGACAGGCGAAAGAAGCGATTTGCTCAATTTGCCCCAGTTGAATATTCAATAAAAAATCCATTGTTTCGCCGTTGACGGAAATTGACATCGGATCTGATGTCTGACACTTTTCACAGGCAAATCCGCCGCGCAGCACTGAGAATCTCAACAAGCCTTGCTTCCGTGTCGTTCCGCAAACCTGGCATTGGTTAAGTTCAGGCTTGAATCCGCTGATGTCCAAAAAACGGAGGATAAACCAAAAAAGGAAATTCATGTATCGTTCCGTTGCACTATTCAGCGAGATCAGCAATTTCAACAAATTTCGAAAAAGAACAGGATTCGCTTGCTCCAGTTGGGTTCGTTGCACCAGTTCACAGCAAAACATGCCAATGGCGTACTTTTCCAGATTCTCGCGCAAATCGATGAAAGAATCAATAATGTCCGCCTGGCTCAAAAGCTGCAAATCGCGAGTCTCTTTGAAATAATAAACAAGAGAAATATGATTGAGCGGCTCTAAAGTTCCAAAATAGCGGCTTTTCAGTCCGCGAGACCCTTTGGCGATTACTTTTAAAATCCCTTTGGATTTTGTGAACAGAGTCAATATTTTGCTCGTCTCACCCTGCTTCTGCGTCTTTAAAATGATAGCTTCTGTTTTTTGAAGCGACATGCTCTTTTTCGCTTTAGAATATCGGAAGAAATAACCATATTTTATTTCAAAGAAATACCGCCAACGAGCGCGTTTGCTGAAATTTGCACGGGTAAATCCCCCGACAACCTCTGGTAATTTTTCTCGGAATCTCTCTGATTATGACAGATATGGCAAGAAAATCGTAATCAAACCTAAATAAATCAGCAATCCCACCACATCATTCCACGTCGTAATAAAAGGTCCGGTTGAAATTGCCGGGTCGATATTGATTTTTCTCAACATTACAGGAATAAATGCCCCGACAAATGTAGCGCTCATAATTACAACAAACAACACCGATCCCAGCAGCAATCCAAACCTCGGCTGTCCAAGGAAAATCGAGACCACACCGAACAAAAATAATCCGCACAAAAAACCGTTCAGCATGGAAACAAAAATTTCGCGAACTAATCGCCGGCGAATTTCGAACAAATCGATTTCGCCGGTCGCCATTCCGCGCACCATGATAGTAGAGGATTGAATTCCCGCGTTCCCCCCCATCGCCATAATGATGGGGATGAAGAATGCCGCCGCGATGATCTGGCTCAGTGACGCCTCGAATCGGCTCAGGGTAAACGCAGAGACCATCTCTCCGGCAAAAGCCACCATGAGCCAGGGCAGCCGGGCGCGTGATATTTTCAAAATTGAAGTCTCGCGAAACTCTTCCTCATCCGCGATACCAGCCATGCGTTGAAAGTCCTCGGACGCCTCCTCTTCCGCAACATCAGCAACATCATCAAAAGTAATTCGTCCGACAAGGTGTCCTTCGTCGTCCACAACAGGCAGCGAGACCAAATCGTACTTTTGCGTGATGCGAGCCACTTCTTCCTGATCAACATCAGGCGTCACAGAGATGACATCCGAATCCATAATTTCGGAAATTACGGTTTTTGAATCAGCCAGAATCAGATCCTTGAGCGTAACTGTACCGACCAATTTTTGATCCTCATCCACGACCCAGATATTGTATAAATCTTCCACTTCTTCTGCCTGCGAACGGATTTGCTGAATCACCTGCTCCACCGTCATATTCTGATTCACGGCGATGTACTCTTTCGCCATGATTCCGCCGGCAGTGTCCTCCTCGTGGCGGATTAGTTCCAGTACTTCTTCGGAATCCTCTTTGTCAATACGCTGCAGAACTTTGTGCGCTACTTCTTCCGGCAATTCAGCGACAAGGTCGGTGGCATCATCGGAGTCCATCTCATCAACGATTTCAGTGATGCGGTTTTCATCCAGATCGTCCAAAATTTTATCCAGCGAAACATCGTCCAATTCGCTGATTACTTCCGAGGCAAAATCAGCGTCCAACAGACTGAAGATATAATGTTTGTCCTCATGGCTCAAATAATGAATAATTTCTGCGACATCAGCCGGATGCAGCCCCACAAGGATATTACGGATCATCGAGTCATCTTTTTTAGCAATCAGAAAATTGAGATCTTCCACAATATCCCGAATATCATTCACATCCATTGTCCAGCCTCCTAACTCCTGATTTGCTTCTGTGCAATCTGTTGAGCCAATGCAACAAATTCCTCGACTCGGAGCTGTTCAGGTCTTCTTTCAAAATTAAAATCAATCTTGTCCCAATCCACGGATAAATCAGTCGTTTTTTGTAATGAATTGCGCAACATTTTTCTGCGCTGACCAAATCCGCGCTTGACGATTTCCGTAAAAATTTTCAGTTCAGTGCCAGCGATTGGCAAATGCTGTCGCATTTTCAGCCGGATGACGGCAGAAGTGACATCCGGTTTGGGTGCAAAAACATGTCGCGATACGTGAAATAGTTTTTCCACTTCTGCGTAAAATTGACAAAAAACCGCCAGAATACCGTAATCTTTGCAGTTAGGCGCAGCAGCCATGCGATCGGCAACTTCACGCTGAATCATAAAAACTGCTGTGCTGATTTTTTCCCGATGTTCAAATAATTTAAAAAAAATCTGGCTTGTAATATGATACGGTACATTTCCGATGACTTTCCAACGATGCCTTGAATTCAACACAGAGGTCAAATCCAGTTTCAGTACATCTTCATTGAGCAAACGAAAATTTTCAGCTTCGCCAAATCTTTCTGATAATTGCGCTACGAGCGCACGATCAATTTCCACGGCTAAAAGTTTTCCCGCTGATTCAACTAAATATTTTGTTAAGACACCTCTGCCGGGACCTATTTCCAAAACAGCATCAGAAGGTGTGATTTCCAACGCAGCTACGATCTTGCGTGCAATATTTTCATCAATTAAAAAATTTTGCCCCAGACTTTTTTTGGGTCGGAGCAAAGAATGTTTTTTGTTTTCTTTTTTCAATTTATATCTTCAAATGAAGAGTTCATAGTTTAAAGTTCAGAGTCTGAAGCTAATAGTTCACAGTTTTTTGGCAGATAATTCAGAATTTCATACTCCAAACGCGAAGCCCCAAACTCGAAACTCAAAGCCCAAAACTCTAACAAAAATTTACCCAGGAATGGCAACGTCTATCCCAAACAATTGCTTCACGTTCCTGTTTGTAGTTTTTGCCAAATCTTTCATGGAAATATTTTTCGCTTCCGCAATTTTCTCGGCAATCCGGATTACAAAAGCCGGTTCGCATCGTTTCCCGCGAAACGGCACCGGCGCCATGAACGGCGAATCAGTTTCCAAAAGGAGCCGATCCAGCGGTGCGTATTTGGTAACCAACTCCAAAGCTGACGAATTTTTGAACGTGACCACGCCGGTGAAAGAGACAAAAAAGCCCAGATCAAGAACGCGTTTTAGTTCTTCTTTTGTTCCGGTGAAGCAATGAAAAACGCCAGAAGTTTTATTTTTGTAATCTCCTTCCAAAATCGCCAGCGTGTCTTCCCAGGCATCGCGATTGTGAATAATCACCGGCATCCCTAATCGCTCGGCAAGATCGAGCTGACTGCGAAATTCTATTCGCTGAATATTTTTCGGACACCGATCCCAATAGTAATCCAGCCCAATCTCGCCAATGGCAACAACCTTCTTATTCAGGGCGAGCTCTCCCAATTGATCGGGATAATCCGGCGCGGCCAGATTTGCATCGTTGGGATGTAGCCCCACGGCGGCAAAAAGCGTTTCGTGCTCCTGTGCCATTTCTGTCACCGCGCGGCTGGTCTTTACATCAATGCCCACGTTGATGATAGCAGCGACTCCTGCATTGCGGGCATTTTCTATCACCTCTGCCCTGTCATTGTCAAATCGGTCAAAGAACAAGTGGGCGTGCGTATCTACGATTGAAAGATTAACTGATTTTTGAGCCATTGGCGATCTCGTTATCCACTGTCAGCAATGTCAAATTTCCTTCGCTATCCGAAGCGGCAAGCAACATGCCGTTGGATTCCACGCCACGAATTTTCGCCGGTTCAAGATTGGCAACGACGATGATTCTCTTTCCGACCAATTCTTCCGGAGAATAATGTTGGGCAATCCCGGCGACGATTTGCCGCTTTTCTTCACCCAAATCGATTTGCAATTGCAACAATTTATCAGCTTTTTCTACTTTTTTCGCTTCCAGAATTGTCGCCACGCGCAATTCTACTTTTTTGAAATCATCAAAAGAAATTCGTTCCATTTCCGTTTCCTTTTTTTCTACTGCTTTTTGTTCGTTCGGTGCTCCTGCCTGTTGCAGCCGTTCGATCTCTTTCTGAATGACATCATCTTCTATTTTAGTGAACAAAATCTCCGCCGGTTGAATCTCTGCGCCATCATCCAACGTCAGTTTTGTCGCATCGTCCCAGGTTTGCGAATTCTCAACATTCAACATTTTCCAAATCCGCCGGGCGGTAAATGGGAGCACCGGCTCGGCAACAATGGACAAAGTCTTTGCTGTTTGCAAACAAAGATTTATCGTTGTCGCGCACGCTTGCGGATTCTCTTTTCGCGTTTTCCACGGTTCTTTATCATTGAAATATTTATTGGCAAATCGCGCCAAATCCATAAATTCACGAATGTAATTTTTAAACTGATACTTTTCGATTAACTCCCCAAGCCGGGACGGATAAGTTTTGATTTTTTCCACAAGCTGACGATCCATTTCATCCAATTCGCCCAACGGAGGCACTTTTCCCGAAAAATATTTGTGCGCGAAAGTGACGGTTCGATTGACAAAATTGCCCAGAATATCCGCCAGCTCATTGTTGTGGCGCGCTTGAAAATCTTTCCAGGAAAAATCAGCGTCACGCGTCTCCGGCAGATTACCCGCCAGTACATAGCGCAGCGAGTCCGGTTCAAACTTCTGCAAATAATCGTCCAGCCACACCGCATAGTTCCGGCTGGTGGATAATTTATTCCCTTCCAGATTGAGAAACTCATTTGCTGGCACGTTCTCAGGCAACACGTAATCGCCGTGCTCCATCAACATCGCAGGAAAAATGATACAATGAAAAACAATGTTGTCTTTGCCGATGAAATGAATCAGACGCGTGGACTGATCCTGCCAGTACGCCTTCCACAAATCAGGATCGCCTTTCTCTTCAGCCCATTCTATGGTCGCAGAAATGTAACCGATCGGCGCATCAAACCAGACATACAGCACCTTTCCAGATGCATCGATGCCATGCTCGCGGGCAATATCTTCGGGAATACTCACACCCCAGGGTAAATCCCGGGTCACCGCGCGATCTTTTAATCCGTCCGCAAACCAGCTTTTAATTTGTCCCAGCACATTGGGTTTCCAATCCTGATGCTCGTTGATCCATTTCTCCAATTTTTTCTGGAACCGCGCCAGCGGCAAATACCAGTGCACAGTCTCCTTCATCACAGGTTCCGCATTGGTAATAGCGCTGCGCGGATCGATCAAATCCGCAGGGCTGAGCGAAGAACCGCATTTTTCACATTGATCACCGTAAGCATCTTCGTACCCGCACTTGGGGCAGGTGCCGCGAACGAAACGATCTGCCAGAAAAATTTTCGCTTCCGGATCGTACAACTGTTTTTCTTTTTTTACAATAAAAATATTTTTCTCATTCAATCGACGAAAAAAGTCCTGACTGGTGCGATGATGCACCGGCGAAGATGTCCTGCCGTAAAAATCGAAACTCATCCCAAATGCGGCAAAACTCTTTTTATTCAATTCATGATAACGATCCACAATATCCTGCGGTGAGACACCCTCTGCCCGCGCGCGCAGCATGATCGGCACGCCGTGTTCATCAGAGCCGCAAATATAGATAACATCCGATCCTTTCAAACGATGGTAGCGAACGAAAATGTCCGCAGGCAAATAAGCGCCAGCAAGATGACCTAAATGGATGGGGCCATTTGCATAAGGCAAGGCGCTGGTGACTAATATGCGTTGCTTTGACTCCAAAACTATATCCTTTCTCTTTTTCGATTGTAATTATTGCCGGTTGACAAATATCAACCAAATTACACTGTTTGCTTTTCAGTGAAAACTATTCCAATATCTTCCGCTGGCTGCGGGAAAACAACTTTCAGATTTGGGCAGATAAATGAAAAACAGCAATCGAAGTGCTGTTTTTGCCTTCGCCGATGAGAAAATAGCACATGAAGATATTCCCTTTAGTGTCAGTTCGGGAAAGCCATATCCATGAATATCGAAAAAACCGCACAAAACTTCTTTGAAAAAATAATGCCAAAATCAGGCATTGCTATTTTGTTTGCCGTCAGTTTCAGTTTGGCCATCCGACGCTGGTTCTGCGGCAGGCGGTAAAATGATCTCGTTCTGCGTCATCTCTTCCGCAGTCATGCGAATGTATTCATCATTTTCAAATCTCAAAATGGCTTCCTCGGTGAACACATCGATTTTTTCGATCGTAGCTGTGCCACGTTCTGTTTTAATTTTTGCGTCCAGCGGGGGAAATTTTTCCAGCACTTGCAAATAATAGGGACGTTCATAATTCAGGCAGCACATCAAGCGGCCGCAGACCCCGGACAACTTCTGGGGGTTCAGCGGCAAAAACTGCTCCTTTGCGCATTGGGTCGTGATAGGATGAAATTCTTTTAAAAATGAAGTACAACATAATTTTCTTCCGCAAATTCCGTAACCGCCGAAACGCTTGGCTTCATCGCGCACACCGATCTGACGCAGTTCAATTCTCACACGGTAGTGCGCAGCCAGATCTTTCACCAGTTCGCGGAAATCCACCCGCCGCTCTGCTGTGAAGAAAAATGTGATTTTTTTGCCGTCGAACTGATATTCCACGTCCACCAATTTCATTTTCAGTCCGTGTTTTTCGATTTTCTGGCGGCACACTTCGAAAGCGGTTTTCTCTTTTTCTCTGTTGTTAGCTAATTTTTGCAAATCTGATTCGTCGGCTTTGCGCAAAATTTTCTTCAAATCTTCATTGGACTTTTTCATAGACAACAATTCGCCAACCTGATTTACCTCGCCGAGATCTTCGCCCTTGTCCGCTTCAACAATAACGAAATCCCCTATTTTAAAGGGAAATTCCATCGGATTGGCGTAAATCTGCTTGCGCTCGCCCTTGAAAACAACTTCTATGTAATCATACATTCGTTTTTCTCCGTAATTGCCCTTTCAACTCATAGATGAGCTGTAAAATGACAAGATTCACCGCCGCATTGCTGTTAATCATTGTAATGGCGGTACCGATTTGATTTAATATTTTTTCATAATTAATGGGTTCAAAACTATTGATAAATTTTTCCAGCGTCTCTTTGCGATCGGAAAAGATCAATTTTTCATCAATATCTGTCTCGAAATTTAATTTCTCCATTATCATTGCATCGCGGAACCAGACTGACATCAACTCCAAAATTTCTATAATTCTCAACGTGTCCTGTCCACTGACCAAATCTTCTGTGAAGGTGAGAATGTCCAGATCACTCAACAACGCTTTGCGCAGCACATCCAGCATTAAATCTTTCTTTTCACTGATGTCTTCACCGAGAAGTTCCAGCGCACGCCGGTAACTGCCAAAACTCATGCGCGCAACTGCCCCTGCCTTGTCTTCCGTAATTTTTTCCCGCTCTATCAAGGCTTTTTTTACATCCTGCCAGGGGATGGGGTCAAAGCGAATTTGTTGACAACGGGAGATAATTGTCGGCAAAATCAGATCAGGCCGCGAAGTGAGCAAAAATATCCTGACGCCTTCCGGCGGTTCCTCGATTATTTTCAAAAGCGAATTCGCCGCTTCCTCTTTGAATCGATGGGCATCAATCAAAATAATCACTCTGCCGCCCTTTTCAAAGGACTTCATGCTCACCCAGCGTTTGATTTCTTCGCGGATCATGCCGATGAGGATTCTCTCATTGTGCCAACTTTTCAAATAATTGTATGGATCGCGGGCAATGCTGTCAATTATATTTTTTGCATATTCAATTTCATAATTCTTTTTTGCCGGGAATATAATTTTCAGATCAGGATGGCTTAAATGTGTCACGCGCTGACAGTCGCGGCAATTGTTGCAATAAAGCGTATCCTGCTGGCAAAATTGCACTTTTGCCATCGCCAACGCCACGGCTAATTTCCCCACACCTTCAGGGCCGTGAAACAATAGCGCATGTGGCAGACGCCCACTCTCGACGCCGTGAGTCAAAATGGAAAGCACTCTTTTTTGCCCGATTATTTCTTCAAAAGCCATTGAATTTCACCACGCATTCAAAAAAATTAAACTGTCATCCTTGCAACGTGCCACTATCAGCTCAACCATTCTTCCGGGTCCAGCGCCCGATTGCTCTTCCAGATTTCAAAGTGAAGCATAGGCCCCTGCAATGATCCGGTATCGCCTACGTTTCCGATCACCTGCCCCAACTTTACCGCCTCATCAATTTGCACCAAAATTTGCGACAGATGTGTGTACACTGTAAAATAGCCGCCTTTGTGATTGACGATTACGATATTTCCCCTGCCGCGTTGCCATGTAATCGCCGTCACCACACCATCGGCAACAGCGCGTACGTCTTCGCCAAATTCAGCCTTGATATCGATACCAATATTTTCCGTGATCGTCTTCCACTTCGGATGTTTGTGCCTGCCAAAATGGCTGATGACATATCCTTGCGTGGGCCAAATCATTTGCCCCCTCAAAGACGGGAAATTCGATATTTCAACAATACCCTGATTCTCACGTTGCAACCTTTTTCTTTCTTCCACCACGATCAAACGCTGTACTTCTTTGGCTGACGCTTCGTACTGGGCTAATTTTTCCAGATAGATCTTTTTGTTTTGCTGCACCTTTGCCAGCAAACGATTTCTCTGCGCCATTTTTTCTGCCAAACGCTGGCTCTCAGCAGTTTTTTCATTAATAATCGCCCGCTTGGAGATGAGCTCCCGCTTCAGCGTCTCTTTTTTTGATTCAATGAGTTGCTTCTTTTTCAGTAAATTCAGATAATTTCTCCGGTCAGTATCTGTGATCAATTTCAAATAATGAAACAGAACCAGCGTTTGATTGAACGAGCGCGAAGCGAACAATAATTCCAAATCGCGATAGCGGCCATATTTGTAAAAAGTCACAATCCTCTTTTTATAAATTTCTTGTAGCCGCGTTAGCTCCTCTTGTTTAACGTCAATATCTTCATTGATGCGATCCACCGTGCGCAGCTTCTGTCGTTCCTCTTTTTTAAGTTCGGCAACCAGCTCGTGAAGCAGATCAATTTCGCGATCCAACTGTTCCAAATTTTGCAGAATTTTCTCCTCTTTGCGCGCTTCATTTGTGATGCGATTGCGGTATGACTGGATCTCAGCACGAATTTTGTCCAGCCGACTGCGATGCTGGTTAACGTTATCACCCGTCTGTTGCGCAAATATGTGCTGAGCCGCAACGATGGAAATCAGCAAAATTGTTATTTTAAACCTTCTCATTAACATAGCCTATAAAATAACTGATTTATTGAATAAAATCAATAGAAAAATCAAATAATTACATTTTGAGCATATCTGAAAATAAACTTGACAAGTGCAATCGGTTTTGTTATATTAGTCCATCGGAGTTTTTTAAAATGAGGGTGAAAAATATCATCACAAAAACATCATGGCAAAATTGTTGCAACACAACGAAACAGCACAAAAATACAAAAACTAATCTTTTGCCATTATTAAGTTTGCAATGCGAAATTTAGTTGATAACATGAGTATTGTAAAAAATCTATTTTTTGTGCATGAAATCACCAAGTAAAAAGTAAATCGCGGGGAC
>NATN01000064.1 GCA_002085355.1 Candidatus Zhuqueibacterota bacterium 4484_87
AACGCCGATACCTGTGAAAATACCAAACTGCTTAATCAGTGTCAGGTTTGAAGTCAAAAAAGCAAAGAAACCGATCATAGTGGTAACCGCGGCTAAAAAGATAGGCAGACCGATTTCGGCAAGCGAATCTTTTATCGCCTCCATCTTGTTTTCGCCAAGAAAAATGTCCTCTTTATATTTGTTAACAGTATGAATGCCATAGGCGCTACCGATAGCGAGCAGCAAAACAGGCATGGCATTGGAAGCAATGGAGAGTTGAATGTTAAACAACGCCATTAGTCCCAGCGCCCAGGTCGTGCTGATGATAACTGTCACCAGGGGGAGCAAGACTCCGCGCAAGGTTCGAAAGCTAAATCCCAGCGTCAGCATCAGCAAAATAACCACCAGCGGAATTAAAAAGAGAATATCTTTTTGGATGATGTCAGTCAGTGTAACCATCTGAAAAGGAATGCCGCCAAAATAGATTTTTTCTTCACCTGATGTTTGTAAAATTACTTGCTTCATTTTTCGAGCAGTGTCGACTTTATCGATATCTGCTTTCAATCTGGCGATAATAACAGCAGTCGTAGCATCTTCAGAAATCACCTGGCCCCGATACATTTCTTTAGAAAGCGTATAATCTTTGATTCTTTTTAACTCTTCAGGATCAGTCGGAATATCGTATTCATCGATCAATTTACCGATTTCCAGCCCGTCTTCGATCTTCTTAATATCAATGACATCGGTCAAACTGGTGACGAACGAAACCTCTTCCATTAATTTGAATTTCTGCGTAATTTCATTGATGCGTTGCAGCGTTTGGGGATTGAAGACATCTTCTGTTTCTAATGCTACCATCGCCAGCGAATTTCCGCCAAACTTATCGCCCACTTCATTGAATAGAACGACATGCGGATCGTCCTGTGGTAGATATTTCAAAATATCGGAATTGATTCGCAATTTAGTGATTTCGTAACCCATGAAAATTGTAATAATAATCGTTATTGTTATAACAAAAACACGATACTTTAAAACCAATCGCGCCAAATTCTTAATCATATTTTGCTCCTTTCGACTTTTATCGTTTTTTGGTCGATTAAATGGTAAAAAAATATTTCGACAAATTAGATTAGTTGTTTGAGCTAAGTGCTTAACGTGTCAAATTTTTTTATCACCTTTTTTCAATTCCTTTGAAGAAAATATTTAGCATCAATTGAATTTCATGCTCCATATCTTCTACTGAATTGTCGACGATCAATGGATATTCCATCCCTTTCATCGCTAATGTAATCATTCGCGCAGTAACGCCAACATTTTCGATTTGGAAAACCCCCAAAGAGACACCTTCTTCTAAAATCTTCTTCAGTGAAACCATTTCGAAGCGCGTAAATTCCTCTCGCTCTTTTTCGACGAAAGAATAATGCTCTAAGTAGTCATCTGTTAAAGAAGTGTAGTAGTTGCTCAACTCTTTAAAATATTTCATCCTCGTCAAAACGTAAGCCGCAATTTTTTCCTGCGGTGTTTTGGCTTTGTTTACTGCTTCCTCCAATTTTTTTCTCACAATATTTGATTCTTTACGAATAACCTCTGCAAAAATATCTTCTTTGCTTTTAAAGTAGTAGTACAATGTTGACTTACCCATTCGCGCTAGTTGCGCAATTTCCTCCATAGTTGTTTTTTTTATCCCAAAACGAGCGAAAATTTTCTGGGCAACATTAAGGATTTGTTCCTTTCTTGCATCCAATGATTGTCCTTTCTTGTATTATTCGACTTTTTTCGTTTTTTGTTCCAAAAAGATAATAATAATTTTTCAAAAAAGCAACCTTTTTTTCTGCACGAAATTAACTTTCTATCAACAAAAGCAGAAGGCATTAATTCCATGACTAAGCCAACATCCTGAAAATAAAATGTAACTGCGAAATTAATTACCCCGATTTTAAAAAGTACTGTTTAAGAAAATGAGAATAATTTAGATATCCTAAAAATTAAAAAATTCTAAAGCTTCTCTTTTTGGCTTGCTTCAATAATTTCCACTTCATTCAGATATGTTTTGCTCCTTGAAGCTTGTTTCGATGAAATTAAATCATTTTGGGGGGTATTTTGAAAATTGATTTTGTAAATTCACATGAAAGCCGCTTTCGCTATTCCAAGGTCAAACTAACGTGAAGAAATTTTTTAACTTTTGAGTCTCTTCAAAAAGTTAAAAAATTAGGCTGGCTGCTGGTAAGACTTGAATCTACCCATTGCTTTTTGTAAATTACAGCTTGCCAATAGTAATCAAATCAAAAAAAGTCCGGCTTTTATACCGAACTCATTCTTTGTAAATAAAAAATACCAAATGATCAAAACCATATTTTTAAGGAAAAAATCACGCCATTTTTTTCACTGCGGGAGTGATAGTAGATACAAAGCTGTTTTTTTTCTTAATCATCCGCAACAATTTCGCCCGAAACAAAGCCATCCCCCGCTTTTTCAACTCTCAAACTTCCAAATCTATTTATCAAATTCAAGTTTAATTTAGCCCTTGCTCTCACATATTCGTCCGTTAAGCCAGTCATCCATTCGCCGTCTGTTTTGCTTTCCCAAAGCACGCGCACTTCCTTTTCCACAAATGAGCGATAATAATCACGCTTTTTTTCTTTGGCAATGGTATGCAGAATCTCACTCCTTGCTTTAATCACCCGGCCATCAATTTGATCGGGCAATTTTGCCGCCGCAGTTCCAGGGCGGATCGAATAGCTAAAAACGTGCAAATAAGTGAAGGGCAATTTTTCGATGATTTCCCTGGTATTTTGAAAATGTTCTTCCGTTTCTCCCGGAAAACCAACAATCACATCCGTGCCGAGACCGCAATGGGGTAAATATGATTTGATTTTTCCAATTATATCAATAAATTCTTCCCGCCGATAAAGTCGCCGCATTTTTTTCAATATTTCATTGTCTCCGCTTTGTAACGGAACATGGAAATGCTTGCAAACTTTCTCTGATGAAGCCACATGCTCCAGAAGCGGATCGCTAATTTCATTGGGCTCCAGTGAGCTCAATCGAATTCTTACCAGCCCGTTAATTTCTTCCAGATTTTTGAGCACATCCAGCAAGCTCACCCGTGGCTGCAAATCCTTACCGTACATGCCGATGTGCACCCCGGTCAGGACTATTTCACGATGTCCGGCAGCAACCAACTTTTTCGCATGAATTAAAATGTCTTCCAAACTATCACTTCGGCTTCTGCCGCGGGCAAGCGGCACAGCGCAGTAGGAACAAAAATTATTGCACCCATCCTGAATTTTCAAAAATCCGCGCGTGTGGTTCCAGAAGAAGCCGCTTTCCGGCGCCAGGAACTGTCGGTTATCCGATTTTTCAATAACAATTTTGCTTGTATCCTCATCTGAATCGAGCATCGGCAAAAGATCAAATTTCCTGTCACTGCCTAAAATAAAATCTACCCCATCGATTTCCCGGATCGCCTCTGGATGCAATTGCGCATAGCAGCCGACAACGGCAATTTTCGCTCCCGGCGCGACTTTCTTCGCCCGTCGGATCATTTGCCGACAACGATAGTCCGTCTTTGCCGTAACCGTGCATGTGTTGATGACACAGATATCCGCCTGCTCTCCAAAGGGAACAATTTCAAAACCCTGCGCACGAAATTGATCCGCCATGATAGCGGATTCAGCCTGATTGAGTTTGCATCCTAAAGTATAAAAACTAATCTTTCTCATTTGAATTCCATAAATAAAAAAACCTTCCACAGGCAAATCGTAAGCGCCTGCAGAAGGTTATTTTTTAAATCAACAAATATTATTCCGGTTTTTCAGCGTCCGCCTCTTTTTCTGCAGCATCGGATTTATCAGCCTGCTCGTCCTCTTTCTCAACCGGCGTGTCGTCGGTTTTCTTTTTGGAGGTCGTTTTTTTCTTTGTTGTCTTCTTTGCAGGCTTTTTCTCTTCTGCTTTTGCAGAATCAGCGTCAGCATCTTCCGCTTTTTCTTCAGCAGCCGGTTCTTCTTTTTTCGTTTTCGTCTTTTTCGCTGTTTTCTTTACGGCTTTCTTGACTTCTTTTGTTTCTTTAGCAGGTTTCTCTTCTGCCGGTTCTTCAGTCGCCGGTTTTTCTTCAGCTTCCGCAGGTGCTGCTTCGGTTTTTTCTGGTTCGGCAGCTACTTCGGCAGGCTTTTCTTCAGCGGCTTTCGGTTTGTCATCACTGAATAATTCCTTTACCTCTTCTGCCTCAGGCACTGGCACAGCAGTACCTTCTTTCTGGCGAAGCAAACTCTGCGCGTAATCAATGTTTTCAGACAGGACGATTTTCTTTGCGTCTTTGTTAAATTCCAAAACGCATAGTTCCAGTTCATCATCCACTTTATAGCCGTCAGACGGTTTTTTCAAATTCGGTTTTGCCAAATGAGACAACGGCACAAACCCATCAACAATGTCCGGTAGCTCAACGATCACGCCTTTTTCAATCAAACGAACGATTTTTCCCTTGGTAATTGTTCCGGCTTTGTACTTCTCTTCCAGTTCATCCCAGGGATTTTCTGTCGTCTGTTTGTAACCCAGTGAGATGCGTCGATTTTCACGATCAACATTGAGCACGACTACTTCAACCGTATCGCCTTTTTTGAGGACCTCTCCGGGGTGACGAATTTTCTTGGTCCAGGACAAATCAGAGATATGAATCAATCCGTCAATGCCCTCTTCCAGCTCAATGAAAGCGCCAAAATTGGTCAAATTACGGACAATTCCCTGATGCCGTGACCCAACAGGATATTTATCTTCCAAGCTGTCCCACGGATCCGGTTCCAACTGTTTCAATCCCAGAGAAATCTTCTTCTCCTCAGGGTCAATGCTCAGAATTTTAGTTTCCACGATTTCGCCGACTGTCAATACTTTAGACGGATGTTTGATATGCTGGGTCCAGGACATTTCCGAAATATGGATCAAACCTTCCACACCTTTTTCCAGTTCAACAAAAGCACCGTAGTCAGAAATGTTGACAACTTTGCCTTTGACAACCGATCCAACCGGATATTTCTCCGCGACATTTTCCCACGGATGCGGTTGCAATTGTTTCAATCCCAGCGAAATTCTATTTTTCTCATCATTGAAATCCAGGACTTTCACCTTGATCGTCTGATCAAGCGAGACGATTTCAGACGGATGGTTGATTCGTCCCCAGGACAAATCATTGATATGCAACAGTCCGTCCACGCCGCCAAGGTCAATGAACACGCCAAAATCCGTGATATTTTTGACGGTTCCTTCCAGCACCTGTCCTTTTTCCAGATTAGCAAGAATCTTCTCGCGTTGTCCTTTCATCTCTTCTTCAACCAAAGCGCGATGAGAAACAACAATATTTTTCCGTTGCTGGTTCACTTTCACGACTTTGAAATCAAGCGTCTGACCGATGAAAGCATCAAAATCGCGAATCGGTTTCACATCGATTTGTGATCCGGGCAGGAATGCATCTACACCGCCGAGATCGACCACAATACCGCCTTTGATGCGACGCGTGCATCGTCCCTGCAAAATCTCGCCACTTTCGTAAGAATGAACAATGCGCTCCCAATTGTGAATAAAATCAACTTTTCTGCGGGAGAGAATCAACTGGCCGTCCATATCTTCGATGTTTTCCAGAAAAACTTCAACATCATCGCCGACTTTCAATTCATCGGGATTAGTGAATTCTTCCAGCGGCACTGTGCCTTCCGATTTGAAACCAATGTCAACGGTGACTTCTTTATCGTTAATTGCTAATATTTTCCCAATGACAAGCTCACCTTCGACGAAATCGCTGATTGTATCTTCATAAAGTTTTTGGAGCTCTTCAAACTCTTCGTCCGAATATTCCTTTTCTTCTGTCAACTCCTCCAACTTATAAATTTTTCGTTCAGGTGTTGCAGTCTCTTCTTGAGTCAAATCGTTAGCGGCTTTCGAATCACCTCCCTCCTGAATCTTTTGCTGGTCATCAACCTCAGGATTAGTTGTCTGAGATTGATCATCGTTTAAATCTGCCATTTAAAAATACCTCCTGAAAAATTACTGGGTTAATGGGTTAAAGTTTTAGTGATTTGTTGTTTAAATTCTTCCAATTGCCAGACTGGTGTTGACGCGCCGCCAGTTAGCCCGACGGTTTTAGCACCCTTGAACCAGTCCTTTTTTAACTCATCCGTCGTCGTCACAAAATATGAACGCGGATTTTTTTCTTTACACAGCTTGAATAAAACCTGCGAATTTGAGCTGTGCGGATCCGCCACAAAAACAACCACATCATTTGATTCGGCAAATTCGATGATGTGGCGTTGCCGGTTTGTCACGACCGGACAAATTGTGTTTTTTACGACGAGATTACCAACTCCCTTCTCTATTTTTTTTTGAAAGTAGTCAAAACGAGATAGATCGATCGTCGTTTGGGCTACCAATAAAACTCTATCTGAAAATTCTAAATTTTCTTCATCACCTGGTTGATAAACAACTACGCCCTCATTGTTGCAAAAACCGAGCAATCCCTGCACTTCGGGATGTTTTTTTTTGCCAACAATGACAATTTGATATCCTTGCTGATAGTAATCTTTGACAATTTCCTGAGAACGTTTCACTAACCAACAGGTGCCATCTACGTGTGCAATTTTGCTGCGCTCAATTTTTTGCCGCAATTGTGGTGAAATACCATGTGCTCGAATGAACAATTTTCTGTCAGAAATTTCACTGGAATCAACCTGGCCTGCCTGGAATGCTTCCTGATCAACCGTATGCAATCCGAGATTCTTCAGTCGGTCAATTTCGCGCTCGTTGTGAATCAACTCTCCCAATGCAACCACAGAAACGCCCGTTTCGATCTCTGTTTCCAGCATTTCAATGGCTTTGCGAACTCCGGGACAAAAACCGGCATATTGATCAATTCGAATCTCCATCAAAAGCGCTTCCCGTCCTCACTTTTTTTTCTTTTCCCAGAGTTGAGCGATTAAATTAACTTGCTGCTCAATGGTCAATCCGGTCGTATCGACTTCGATTGCGTCTTCAGCTTTTACCAGCGGGCTGTGGTCGCGCAGGCTGTCAGCTTCATCTCTTTTTTTCAGATCCGCCATCATCTCCTGCAATCTGGCAGCACTATCGGTCTCTCTCATTCTTCGCCGGGCTCTTTCCTCAATGGATGCGACGAGAAAAATTTTCAATTTCGCATCTGGAAAAACCACGGTTCCGACATCTCTCCCTTCCGCAACAACGCTTCCCGTCTCGGCAAATTCCCGCTGCAACTGCACCATGCGTTCGCGAACGGCTCCTTTTGCTGCAACGCGGGCAACATTTCTCGAAACTTCAGCGGAACGGATTTCCCGAGACACGTCTTCTCCATCAAGCAGGACGTGCAACTTTCCGTCCCGGTTTGACAAACGGACAGATGTATTATCAACCAGCCTTTTCAGCGCATCTTCATCGTCAAGGTCAATCCCTTGACGCATCGCTTTTAACGTTAAGGCGCGATACATGGCGCCTGTATCTAAAAATAAAAATCCTAACTTTCGCGCTAAAATCTTGGCAGTCGTGCTTTTCCCTGATCCGGCCGGTCCGTCAATGGCAATTACATCTGCTTTATTGCTGTTTTTGTTCATTTATTAATTTTTTCAATTCTGCTATTTCATTCTTTGTCAGAAATCGGTATTCGCCGGGTCTCAGTTTATTGACTTTCAGCGAGGCGAATTGAACCCGTTTCAACCGCCGCACGCGATTGCCGACCGCTTCAAAAATGCGCCGCACTTCGCGATTCCTGCCTTCGCCCAAAATAAGTTCCACCTTTGTTCGCTCCTGGTTCAACACACGAATTGCCAGGGGAGTAGCGATCCCGTCTTCAAGCTTAATCCCTGCAGCAACCCTTTTAACGTCCCGCGCTGGAATAGGTTTCATCAGCGAAACATGATAAATCTTTTCTATCCCGAACTTCGGATGCGTTAAACCATAAGCCAAATCGCCGTCATTTGTCAAAAGCAATGCACCGGAAGAATCTCTGTCCAGCCTGCCCACGGGAAAAAGTCGCCCTTCACCGGGCACTAAATCCAGAACGGTTTTTCTGCCGCGCTCGTCCGAAGCTGTCGATACGACGCCGCGCGGTTTATGCAACAAAATGTACTTTTTTCGCTGAGGCGACGCTATGAGCTTCCCGTCAATGCGCACTTCATCTTTTTCATCGTCAATGACAATGCCGGGAACGACGATTTTATTATTCACTGTTACCTTGCCCGCTTGAATCATTTCATCGCATTTGCGGCGAGAAGCGATTCCGCGTTCAGCAAGGAATTTATTCAGTCTCTTTTTCATCGGATTCACCCGAACTTTCCGGCTGCTCTTCCTGGTCATCAGGCTCTTCTTCGCCATCGAGAATCGACATCTGTTCCGTTATTTTCTCATCGATCTCTTCCGATTCAGGCAATTCCAGCGGCAATTCCTCTTGAGCGCTGCCAAGTAATTCTTCGATTTCTTTTGGTTTGGGCAATTCCGAAATATCATTTATGCCAAAATGCTGCAAAAATTCATGAGTCGTGGTGTACAAAAGTGCGTGTCCCACAGTTTCTGCCCGGCCTGATATTTGAATCAAATTTCTCTCCAACAACGTCCTCACCACGCCATCGGAATTAACACCGCGAATCAAATCAATTTCAGGTCGGCTGATGGGTTGTTTGAAGGCAATAATTGCCAACGTTTCCAACGCTGCTTTTGACAATCGCCCGCGGCTGCGGCCCTTGTAATATTTTTTTATGTAATGCGCATATTCAGGACGGGTGACAAATTGAAAACCGCCGGCTATACGTTGAATACGAAAAGCATGATTTTGCTGTTCATATTCCTGATTCAATTCTTCAATCACTCGTTGTACCTGCGAGGGCGATAATTCCTCGATTACCGAATGAATTCGGCTTTCCGTTATCGGACTATCCGACGCGAAAATCAATGCTTCCACCGCAGGTTTTATTTTAGAAAAATCAATCACCCTTCCTCGCTATCCAAATTTCTCCAAAAGGAACCGATTGTCTGATAATTATCGTGCCGCGCCGTACCAATTCCAGCAGCGCCAAAAAAGTGACTACAACATGCAACCGGTCGTTCAACTTCATCATCAAATTGTAAAATGCCACCGATTTTTCTTCTGCTAATTGATCTAACACATAGTCGATCTGCTCCTCGATGGTGATTTTTACATCTTCCACTTCGTGGTATGTCACTTTGGGGAGCCGATCCAAAACTTGTTTGAATGTGGAAATCAACGTGAACAGGTTGACATTTTCACCCAGTTCAATATCCTCGTCCTCTGACGGCTCAATTTCCTCCAAATAGCCGCGATTATACAACAGACTGCGCCGCTCTTCAAAATCAGAGAGTTTAAACGCAACCTCTTTGAAACGCTTGTATTCCAGCAACCGCGTCACTAATTCCAGTCGCGGATCCACGATGTCTTCGTCATCTTCGGGCTCGGGTCTCGGCAGCAACATTTTGGCTTTGATGCGAATCAGCGTCGCAGCCAACAAAATGAACTCGCTTGCACCCTCCAAATCCAGAAGCTGCATGATTTCCACGTATTCCAGATATTGGCGCGTTATATCCGCCATCGGAATATCGTAAATATCAACTTCACTTTTTTTTATCAAAAACAACAGAAGATCCAGCGGACCTTCAAAATTTTTTAATTTAACGCGATATGCCATTATTATCCAATTTTCATCGCTTGGTGAACCCGATCCATGGTTTCAGCCGCGACTTTTTTCGCGCGCGCTGTGCCATCTGCAATGATGTCGCGCACTTCGTCTTCATGCTGCTCAAAATAG
>NATN01000065.1 GCA_002085355.1 Candidatus Zhuqueibacterota bacterium 4484_87
CGCACAATGGCGATTGCTCCTTGGCCAAACGGTGTTGCAATCGCTGCAATTGTATCTTCAGTTTCATATTTTTTCATAAACTAAACTGTCTAATATACAAAAAGCCCCACCAGAGTCATAGGGCTTTTTGAGATGAACAAAATTTTACTCAAATTCTATTTTCGGTTTCTTTTCTTTTTCTTTTGATTAACAGGATTTATGACTACTGGTTTTGTAATCACCTTTTGCTCTGGTGTCGACTGCACTTCTGGAACATATTTTTGCTGTATTATAGAAAACAGATTAAACAGCGTGTAGTACAAATTCAGTCCGCTGGGGAATGAATTGAATAAAAGTGTAAAAAAAGCGGGCATCATGTAAACCATTGCTTTTTGTTTTGGGTCGCGCATGGTCATTTTTTGTTGCAAAAACATTGTGATACCCATTAAAATTGGAAGCACATTCACTAAATTTCCGTAAAACGGAATTGAGAATGGCAACACTGCTATTGTATCCGGTGCGGATAAATCTTTGATCCACCAGATAAATGATGCATCGCGCAATTCAATTGTATTTCGAAAAATGATAAAAATTGCAAACAGCAAAGGCATTTGCAGCAATTGAGGCAAACATCCGCTTACAGGATTCACTCCTTCTTCCTTGTACAGCTTCATCGTTTCTTTATTGAGCCGCTGCGGATCTTTGCTGTATTTTTCTTTCAATTCATTTAGTTTTGGCTGCAAACTTTGCATACGGTGCATGGAAACATAACTTTTCCGCGTCAAAGGCCAGACAATAACCTTAATCAAAATAGCAAAAAGAATCAACACTAAACCGTAATTGGGAATGAAATGGTGCATAAAAATAAATATTCTCAACACCAATTTGGAAAACGGGCGAATCAGGGACATGCCGAAATCCATCAGCTTTGCCAAGGTGGGATGATATTTTTTGAGCCGAAAATAATCCATCGGTCCCACATAAACCCGATAACCCTGAGTTACAATATTTGCATTTGTCGGCGGTAACTGATTTTTTAATCGAATCGCGTACTTCTTCAATACTCGATCTTTTAAATCTTTATCATTGTAAATAGTTGAAGTTTCTCCATACAGCGTGGGCTCAATCTCTTTATCCGTCTCCGGAAGAATAATCATCGTGAAATATTTAGTACGAATCGCTGTCCAATCTACAGAACCGCTAAAATCAGAACGGTGCTTTCTAACGCCGGGTTTCTCCGGTAATTTCAATTCTTCTTTTTCATCTCCCTGATAGACGTATGCTTTGGAATAATTGACATCTTCCTTGCTGATATGTCCCAGATAGTCAAGTTCTGTATATTTGAGACCCGATTCCCAATTAAGAAAATAAATACCATCGTCAAAAAAGTTCCTCAAATTGACTAAAGTAACATCTAAATCAATAATATATTCATCCCGGTGAAAAACCATCCTTTTGATAATTTTACGATCATTTCCTAAATCAAGAGTTAATTTTAGCGTGTCAGTTAAATTATCGCCAGAAAAGTCTATTTTTTGTTTATTTGGAATAAATAATGCATTATAAGTATTGAGAGTGTCGCCTTTGTAAATGAAGGCAATTCCCAAATTTCCATAACCATTGTCTTGAATTAATTCCACCTTCTGATCGCCATCGTAATTGTATTTTTTTAGCGTCCACTGTGAAATAACTCCACCTTTAGGCGAAATCTTTGCCACATAAACGTCTGTTTCAATTTCAATATCATGGTAATTTGTCGTCTCTCCGGTATTTAAAATATCCTCGAAGGGGTTTGTTTTTAAATTTCTTTTTTGCTCTGCAACTTGCTCGGTCGCTACAGCCGCGACAGGCGCGGATTTTTGCAATTCAGTTTCCGCTCCCGGAATAAGCGAATCTTTTGCCTTCGATTTTGTTGTATCTTGCGTTACATGTTGAAGCTGATTTTTAGGCGTCACTTTTAATATTTTTTTCTGATAAAAATCTGTCTGCATGAGCACAAGAATCAAGCCAATTAAGACAAACGCAATTATTGTTTTTTTATCCATTGATTAAACCCAATTTTTTTTAGTGAATTATTTTACCGGATCGTACCCGCCCTTATTGAAAGGGTTACATCTCAGCACACGCCAAATTGCCATGAGCAATCCTTTTAGCGCGCCGTGCTTTTGAATTGCTTGAAAAGAATATTCTGAGCACGTTGGATAGAAACGACAGGATGGTAAAAAAAAAGGCGAAATCGCCTTTTGATAAAACCGAATAACAAACATGAACACATATTTCATAACAATCACTTCTTTTAAAATGTTTGTTCAGTTAATTAAAAATCAAAACAAAAATAAATTAAGGGAACCAGTTATTCGTTTACATTATTGAGTCGTGTTAATTCAGCGACTGCTTGTAAAATTTCATTTTTTAATTCTTGAAAATTATAACTCGTTCCCCTTGCCAGCAAAATGTAATGATAATTGTCAGGGAAAATATTTTTATTCAGACGATAAATTTCTCTTAATTTTCGTTTCAGTCTATTTCTGAGAACAGCTTTTCTTACTTTTTTCGAAACGACAAACCCAATTTTTTTTTCATTAGCTTGTAAAAAAAACAGAATGGTATGGGACTTTTGTATCGAAATTCCTTTTTGAAAGACGCGGTCGAACGATCTATATCCTCTCAAAATTTCTACTTTAGGAAGCCGCGCCTCATTTTTAAAGTCCCCATACCAATTTTTTTTACTCATCGCTGACAGTTAATTTCTTTCGTCCTTTAGCTCGACGACGTTTCAACACGAGTCTTCCGGCCTTGGAGCTCATGCGCGCGCGAAACCCGTGTTTATTCACTCTTTTTCTGTTACTTGGTTGAAAAGTCCTTTTCATTTCTCTTTCACCTCTTCTTTCTATTCAAATTTTATTATTCTCTTTATTCAAACCCTAAAAATATTAATAATATTGGAAAAAGTCAAGTTTTTTTTCAGGTTATTTGATTTTCAGAAATGAAAAATTTGATATATAAATTTTTCCAGATTTATCATTGACTTTAATATATTTTTTTTTAAATTATTAAAGTGGGATGTACCTTCCTCTATTTGAGAAATTGTGGATAACTACAACGAATATTAATTCAGTTTTTCTCAATCCAACTTTCCTTAAACAGGAATTCCGTGAAACCAATAAAATTTACGTTTTTTTATTGGTTTAATTTATTATTTATTAATTAACTTATCTATATTTTATGCTATAATTAGAAATATTCTTTGTTTTCTACCTATTAAATTTTCGCATTTTTTTTAAGTTTTCAATTTTTATAATTTTAGCATCTGGTTGTTGATAAGTTGTGGATAATGTGGCTAAAATATAAATCATGAGGTTATAAAATGGCACTAAATTATGTGGATATTTGGGCGAAACTTTTAGACTTCATTCGACCAAAATTAAACGAACAAGCATTTATGACATGGTTTCATCCCATCAAACCTGTCGCCCTGAATAATAACCGATTGACTGTTCAGGTGCCCAGTAAATTCTTCTATGAATTTTTAGAAGCACATTACAAAGAAATTATCGATAACGCCTTAATTGAAACTATCGGAGATGATGCTAAAATTGAGTATTCCGTAGTCGTTGATCAAACACCTTCGGAAGATGTTCACCCCCTCCCTTCTGATTTGCCGAAGGGAAAACCAGATAATGGTTCACTTTATTTGAACGGTTTAAATGAAAGATATACGTTTGAAAATTTTGTCGAAGGGAATAACAATCAGTTTGCGCGCGCCGCTTCGTTGGCTGTCGCGAACAATCCTGGCGGGACCAGTTTTAATCCTCTGGTGATTTACGGTGGCGTTGGTCTTGGTAAGACGCATTTAATCCAAGCCATTGGCAATTATCTATTGTATCAGGGAAACGGTAAGGGCAAACGGGTGCTTTATGTATCCAGCGAAAAATTCACAATTGATTTTATTGATTCAATTCAAAATAATAAAATGATGGAATTCAGTAATCTCTATCGTAACGTTGATGTATTGTTAGTAGATGATATTCAATTTCTCACAAACAAAGAAAGAACTCAGGAGGAGTTCTTTCATACATTCAATACTATTCATCAAAATAAAAAACAGATAGTACTCACATCTGACAAACCTCCTAAAGAACTAAAGGGGATTGAAGACCGGCTTATCTCTCGTTTTCAGTGGGGGTTGGTGACCGATATTCAAGCACCGGATTTGGAAACGCGCATTGCTATTTTGCAGAAAAAAGCCGCGGAAAATCAACTCACCCTCCCAAAAGAAATCATTCATCTATTCGCTACAAATATTACCTCCAATATTCGCGAATTGGAAGGCTCATTAATTCGATTATTAGCTGCTTCTTCATTAACCGGAAAAGATATCAATTTAGACTTAGCGAAAAGCGTATTAAAAGATCTCCGTTTGGGAAGAAAAAAACAAATCAGCATCGAAGACATTCAGCGAATTGTATGCGATCATTTTGGTATTCCGGAAGATTTAATCCGTGCTAAAAACAGGAAAAAAGAAATTGCCCAGGCACGTCAAATTGCAATGTATCTTTGTAAAAAACACACCCATCACAGCTATATCACAATCGGCTTGCATTTTGGGGGTAGAGACCATTCTACAGTAATTCATGCAATTAAAACAGTCGAATCTTCGACAAAAACCGATAAAAAATCACAAGAAACAGTCCAGGCATTAAACCAAAAAATTGAGTTGGAAAGCATCTAACTGTCGATTGATAGATTTTCGCATATCTATTTGGACGTCCGAAGCATTATTTATTTCTTTGGACGTTTTTTATTTATAAAAATTGCTCGTAAAATTTCATGCCAAACTCAAAATTTAAATCGAATAAGTTATCCACTCTCAAAAATGAGTGGATGAAGTTTGACAGCGTTAATTTCCAAACAAACAAGCCACTATTAAAGTATAAGCTTACTCACATGTTATAAACAATGCAATTTAATTGACAATAATAATATGTGAATAACTAATTACTTTATAGAAGTGTATTTTTCTTATCCACAACACTTGTGATTTGTTCACATTGAAATCACAAAAAATGTAATGTTATCCACAAAGCAATATTCTTTCTAATAGATTAACTTTATTAAAATTATTCAAGTAAATCATTACTTATCCACGCTATACACATCTTTACTATAATAATAAATTTTAAGTATATTTATTTATTAAGAAGATTAACTCAAAGCATTTATTTTTATTTCATTAAATAAGATGATAATTAAAGATATGATTGAAAAAATCAATTTATTCACAATCCTCCTTTATTCTTAAATAACAAAAAATCATATTCAACTCATTCAAAATAAAAAAATTCATTGATAATCTAAAAAATATTTATTATATTAAATGATACTATTTTCCTATCTGAACGTAATGAAATTTACAAGGAGATGACCATGCACTTTACAGTTAACAGAAGTGTGATGCAAAAGGGTCTTCAAAAAGTTTTCGGGGTAATTCCCACGAAAACGACCATTCCTATTTTAGAAAATGTTCTTTTAGAATTACAAGGCAATCAACTGAAATTGACCGGTACTGATCTGGAAATTTGTACTGCAACAGAAATCGAAGTCAATGGCGACGTTGATGGCGCCTGCGCAGTTCCGGCTAAAGCTTTCAATGAAATTCTTCGCGAGCTTCCGGATATTCCAATCGATGTGGAGTTGAATGATCAGAATAAAGTCATCATCAAAACTCCGAATGGAACATATAAATTGACGAGTCAGCCACGCGAAGAATATCCGCGTATTGAATTGGAAGAAGGCGAAGGGCAAATTGAGATCGATGCCAAGATTTTATCGCGCATGGTTGATAAAACTATTTTTGCCGTCTCCACAGACGAGTTGCGCGTTATTTTGATGTCTGTCTATTTCCAATTTATGGAAGAAGAATTTCGTTGCGTGGCAACAGATGGTCATCGATTAGTGCGATTCATCAACTACAAAGTGAAGTCGCCCAATTTCGTAAAAAATGTGCTTGTGCCGACAAAAGCGTTGTCTCTTTTATTGCGCAATTTGGAAACGCTGGAAAAAGCGGATCAAACAAAAGTAAATGTTTCCATCGGCGAAAATCACATTGTCTTTCGGTTTGAAGGAACCTTCATTTATTCGAAATTGATCGAAGGGGAATATCCGAAATATGAAAATGTGATTCCTTTAGATAATGATAAAAAATTGATCGTCAACAAGGAAGAGATAATATCAGCAGCAAAGCGCGTATCAATTTTTTCTAATTCTTTCACTCATCAAGTCAAGTTTATGATTCAGGGCAACAAAATGGACATCAGTTCAGAAGATGTCGAATTTGGCGGTGAAGGCAATGAACAAATTGATGTTCAATTTGACGGGGACAGTTTAGAAGTTGCTTATAATGGCGTTTATATTCTTGACCTTTTGCGCCATCTTGATACCGATGAAGTGATTTTTAAACTCAAAGATTCTGTGAGCGCTGCAATTGTTGAGCCGTCGGTACAACTTGAAGGTGAACAATTGACCATGCTGATCATGCCGATACGTATTAATGAAGGTTAATGTGTTCGCATGAAAATTAACTCGCTTGAATTGACAAATTTTCGAAACTTGCATCAGCAAGCAATTCAATTTGGTGAGAAAAAAAATTTTTTTATCGGAAACAATGCGCAAGGAAAAACTAATTTATTAGAGGCTATTTATTTACTCTGTCTGACAAAAAGTTTTCGTACAAATCATGACAAAGAAGCAATTTCGTTTTCAGCAGAGCAATACATTATAAAAGGTGATTTTACTTTAGATAATGGTAATCCGCAACGAATAGTATTGGCCTGTTCTCATAAAGAAGGAAAGCAGCTTTCCCTCAACAGAAAAAGAGTCAATAGAGTTGCAGATTTCATTGGCGATTTGCCAATTGTAATTTCCTCTCCGGACGAGTACGAAATTACGATCGGTCCGCCTCCTGAACGGAGAAAGTTTTTTGATATTTTAATATCTCAACTTGACCGAAGATACCTTCATTATTTAGTAGAATATCTTCGGATCGTAAAACAAAAAAGCGCTATCCTTCAGCAATGGAAACAAGAAAAAACAAGTAATGCAAAAATAATCGATCCCTGGAACGAGCGATTAGCTGAAATCGGAGCGCAAATAATTTACCGACGCCATCAATTTACCTATAAACTTTCTCTGCATTTAAATCAAATTTATGCTTCATTAACACAAACCCGGGAAAAGCTGGAAATATCATACCAGCCCAATTTAAAATTTCAGGAGTCGGATGATATTCAAAAGATTTTTCACGATGAATTGAATATCAATTTATCCAAAGAAATTCAACGCGGCGTTTGTTTGATTGGTCCTCACCGCGATGATTTTATTTTCAAAGTAAACGATCACGAACTAAAAAAATACGGTTCGCGCGGTCAGCATAAAACTGTGCTCATTGCCCTTGCATTGGCAGAATATGATTTAATTTATTCATTGAAAAATGAAAAGCCGATTATTCTGATTGATGACTTATTTTCCGAATTAGATAATGAGCGAGAAAAGCTAATTTTAAAAAAATTAACGCAGACCGGTCAAGTATTTTTAACAGGCACTGAGATTCAGGCAAATACAGCAAATGAACAAGCAGCGTTTTTTTTCGTTGAAGATGGAAAAGTAATGCAACAAAAGTGATGGAAATAGCTGTGGAAACTATTGGCGACGCACTGGCAAAATTATTAAGTCAATTGGGTCTAGAAAAGGAAGTTCAGCGGAGTCAATTATTAGTAGATTGGCCCGAAGTGGTCGGTGAGCAAATCGCCAAAGTGACAGAAGCAGAAAGAATAGAAGATCGCATTTTATTTATAAAAGTAAAACACAGCGTTTGGCGCAATGAATTATATTTTCGCAAAGCTGACTTGATAAAAAAATTGAACAAACATGCCGGCCAAAATTTGGTAAAAGATATCCGGTTTTATTAATAAAGAGGTAAAATAACGCTTATGGATGACAAAGAAAAGCAGCAAGTAGAACAGAGCAGCGAACAATACGATGCCAAAAAAATCACTATTTTAAAAGGTTTAGAGGCAGTCAGAAAAAGACCAGCTATGTACATTGGTGATGTTTCTGTACGCGGCCTTCACCATCTGGTCTATGAAGTCGTGGATAATAGTATCGACGAAGCTCTTGCAGGATATTGCTCAAAGATAGAAGTTGTAATTGGAGAAGATAATACCATTACCGTGTCGGATGACGGACGAGGAATTCCCGTTGATTTGCATCCGGAGCAGAAAAAGTCTGCCTTGGAAGTCGTAATGACGGTTTTGCATGCTGGCGGAAAGTTTGACAAAAAATCCTACAAAGTTTCCGGAGGCTTGCACGGAGTAGGTGTTTCTGTAGTGAACGCGTTGTCTGAATGGTGCGAAGTGGAAGTGTACCGCGATGGGAAAATTTACTATCAAAAATATCATCGGGGACAACCGTTGGCACCAGTCGAAGAAAAAGGAGAGACAAAAAAGACCGGCACAAAGACGAAATTTTTACCGGATAAAGAAATTTTCAGAAAAATAAAATTCAGCTATGAAATTCTATGCGAAAGATTGCGGGAGCTCTCTTTTCTCAATAAAGATTTAACGATAAAAATCACTGATAAAAGAGACGGCAGAAGCGATACTTTTCGTTCCA
The DNA here is from genome assembly GCA_002085355.1 of Candidatus Zhuqueibacterota bacterium 4484_87. GTDB lineage: Bacteria > Zhuqueibacterota > Zhuqueibacteria > Thermofontimicrobiales > Thermofontimicrobiaceae > 4484-87. The sequence continues at coordinate 8,650 of NATN01000065.1, forward strand.
AAGGCGGAATTATTGAATTTGTTAAATATTTAGATCAAAATCGTACGCCGATTCATAAAAAAGTAATTTACATCAGCGGTGAAAAAGAAGATGTGCCGGTAGAAGTTGCTTTTCAATATAACAGCGGATACACAGACAATATTTTTTCTTACGTGAATAATATTCATACCATAGAAGGCGGATCACACCTTGTTGGATTTAAAAGTGCATTGACGCGGACTATCAATAATTATGCGACTAAAAATAAAATGCTAAAAAATGTGAATTTCTCTCTTTCCGGAGACGATGTTCGGGAAGGTTTGACGACAATTATCAGCATCAAACACACTGATCCACAATTCGAAGGACAGACAAAAACTAAATTGGGCAACAGTGAAGTAAAAGGAATTGTTGAGAGTATTGTCGGAGACGGATTGTCGTTGTTTTTTGAAGAGAATCCGTCGGAAGCGAAGCGAATTATTGAAAAATGTGTTTCAGCAGCGCGCTCGATCAGCAAAACAGGGACGGGATCGGAGATTTCAGGCAATTTTGCCCCTAAAAGGAAAAATTCTTAATGTGGAAAAAGCGCGTTTAGATAAAATTCTTTCCAATGATGAAATTCGCACCATTGTCACTGCGCTGGGGACCGGCATCGGAAAGGATAATTTCGACATCTCGCGTTTGCGTTACTACAAAATAATCATTATGACCGACGCTGACGTGGACGGAGCTCATATCAGGACGCTGCTACTCACATTCTTTTTCCGTTATATGAAAGAATTAATTGAACAAGGTCATATTTACATTGCTCAGCCGCCTTTGTACCGTGTGTTCAAAGGAAAACAAGAAATTTTCGTTTATGAAGACGATGAACTCCAGACATCAATTGAGCGTATAGGCAAAAACAATGTAAATATCCAGCGCTATAAAGGTCTGGGAGAAATGAATCCGGATCAGCTCTGGAAAACTACGATGGATAGTGAAACCAGAACTTTACTGCAAGTCACTATCGAAGAAGCAGCAGCCGCGGATTTGATTTTTTCCACACTTATGGGCGATAAAGTGGAACCGAGAAGAAAATTTATCGAAGAAAATGCAAAATATGTTCGCAATTTAGATATTTAATGTTTGTGTATTATTTTGAAAATATTTTTAAAGTCATCACAATTTGAGAAGGAAATTGAAAGAGAATAGATGCAGATGAAAAGAGAAAAAGTAATTCCTATTTTTATTGAAGAAGAAATGAAAGATTCCTACATCGATTATTCGATGTCGGTAATTGTTTCACGCGCTTTGCCTGATGTTCGTGATGGATTAAAACCTGTTCATCGCCGGGTTTTATACGGAATGCATGAATTAGGTTTACGTCCTAATTCTCAATTTAAAAAAAGCGCGCGTATCGTTGGTGAAGTTTTGGGTAAATTTCATCCCCATGGAGACTCAGCTGTTTACGATACGATGGTACGCATGGTACAGGATTTTTCTCTCCGCTATCCGCTGGTAATGGGACAGGGAAATTTTGGATCAGTGGACGGAGATGCTCCCGCAGCGATGCGTTATACAGAAGCAAAATTAGCTCACATTGCTGAAGAACTATTGCGGGATTTAGACAAAGATACTGTTGAATTTAAACCAAATTTCGATGAAACGCTGAAAGAACCGACTGTGCTGCCGTCTTTACTGCCGACTTTACTTGTCAATGGTTCTTCCGGAATTGCGGTAGGAATGGCGACAAATATTCCCCCTCATAATTTAGGCGAAGTTGTGGATGCTCTGGCAGCCATGATTGACAATCCGGACATTACAATTGATGAATTGAAAAACCATATTTTAGGACCAGATTTTCCTACGGGTGGGATTATTTATGGAAGAGGCGGCATAGATGAAGCTTACGCTACCGGACGAGGAAAAGTACTCATCAGAGCACGCGCAAATATCGAATCGGTGCGCGGCGGCAGGGAAAATATCATTATTACTGAAATTCCCTACATGGTCAATAAAGCAAATTTAATCGAGAAAATCGCTGGTTTAGTGAATGCGAAAAAATTGGACGGAATCACTGAAATCAGAGATGAATCTGATAAAGATGGTATGAGAATTGTGCTGGAGCTTCGCCGCGATATACAGCCTCATGTCATCCTCAATCAGTTGTATAAACATACACAAATGCAGGTTACTTTTGGCATCATCATGTTGGCGCTGGTAAACGGTGAGCCAAAAGTATTAAATTTGCAGCAAATTTTAAAACATTTTATAGATTTCCGGCACGAAATAGTTGTTCGTCGAACAAAATATGAGCTGGACAAAGCTGAAAAGAGAGCCCATATTTTAGAAGGACTGAAAATTGCGCTGGATAATATTGATGAAATTATTGAACTGATTAAAAAATCGCGCAATCCGGAAACAGCAAAGCAAAATTTAATGAAAAGATTCAAATTGTCGGAAATTCAGGCTCAGGCAATTTTGGATATGCGGTTGCAGCGATTGACAGGTCTGGAAAGAAAAAAGATTGAAGAAGAATATCTGGCAACAATTAAATTGATCAACAAATTGCGCGCAATTTTGGAAAGCAAGCAACTACGCATGCAGATTATCAAAGATGAATTGCAGGAATTGAAGAATAAATATGCGGACGAGCGTCGCACAGATATAATCGAAAAAATTGAAGAATTTTCCATCGAAGATATGATCGCCGAAGAAGATATGGTTATTACCATTACTCATAACGGTTTCATTAAAAGATTTCCCGTTTCGGGATTTCGGCGACAATCAAGAGGCGGAACAGGTTCATCTGGTGCGAGCGCACGCGCAGAGGATTTTGTTGAACATTTATTCATTGCGTCAACGCATCATTATATTTTAATTTTTACTGACAAAGGGCGCTGCTACTGGCTGAAAGTTCACGAAATACCGCAGGCCGGAAAAGGCTCCAAAGGACGATCAATTGTCAATTTAATTGAGAAAGAGAAAAAAGAAAATATTCGTGCCATAGTGAATGTGCGAAATTTTGATGATGAACATTACGTGATTATGGCGACAAAAAAAGGTCTGGTGAAAAAGACCGTGCTTTCCGCTTTTGGAAATCCCCGCAAGGCAGGAATTAACGCGATCACTATTCACGAAGGCGATGATTTAATCACTGCGAATATCACGGACGGAAATCATGATATCGTGCTTGGTACTTATCACGGAAAAGCGATTCGTTTTCATGAAACCGAAGTGCGTCCCATGGGAAGACAGGCAGCAGGAGTTACCGGAATTCATACGTCGAAAGAAGATTTTGTCGTAGGTATGGTGACTGCGCAGAAAGGATCAAATTTATTAGTTGTCACCAAGAATGGATACGGAAAACGCACACCAATTGACGACTATCGCGTTACGCGCAGAGGCGGGAAAGGAATTGTGACCGTAAAAATTACTGAAAAAGTCGGTCCAATGATCACAATAAAAGAAGTTCACGATGATGATGATTTAATGATTATTACGACCTCAGGAAAAGTGATTCGTCAGGGCGTGCAACAAATTCGTAAGATGGGAAGATCCACGCAGGGAATTCGTTTGATTCGTCTTTCTCAAAATGATCAAATCAGCGACGTTGCGCGTATTGTTAAAGAGAATAATTATTAGTTAACGCGCTTTTATTCGAGCGACACAGGGAATTTGAGGATCACAGATGGTAGCATCAATAGGGGAAACTGAAAAGAAACTACTGGCGGAGAGTTTACAGGAGCGGCTAATTGGCTCTAAAAACAGTGTTCTTTATTTGGATCTTTTAAAAGAGAGAATACCAACTTTTCTGAAAAATTATCTGCAAAATTCAGTAAAACGATTAGTGTACACCGAAGAGCCGATACAATTTAAAAATTCAAAAAGATTTGATTTTGATCATCCGAAAATAAAGCAATTGCGAAGTTCTTTGAATCAAGCATTTGAGGAAGTAGCCATTTTTCATCGCGATGAATTGATTCAGGCTATCAATAAAACGGTCAGCCTGCAATTTGATTTGCTTGTGCGGCCCAAAAAGACGTTGACAAAGATCTTTTACAGAAATAAATCTGATCAAATTAAGTCGGAAATGCTGCAAATGCTGCAGGGATTGCAGGACGGACGCGTTTATCTGAATGAAGTTTATTCCCGATTGCAGGAATTTGATCAGTTCCATGTTGTGGAAACGGATTTCACAAAATTGCTGTCAGAAACGGAATCGGATGTTTACCATAAAAATTTTGTTGAAGTCTTTATTTCCGAAGTAAAAAGTTTTATGCAGTTTTTGGGGATGATACGCGGATATAATGGTCATGAAATAAAAATTGACTTAGTAAAATTACTTTTGGAAGCGCGAAATTTTCACGGACTGCAACGAGCATTTGAACAATATCAATCTGAAACGATTGATTTACCATCTCTGGAGCGCTTGTTAACATCTTTCCTTGAAGAACAAAAGAATTTAGCGGTGGATAATAGCGGTGACGAAATAGATAATTTTTTCATGTACACATCTAGTCAGCCTCTAACAGAAACGGAAAGAGTCACTATCGTGAATGGTCAAACAGAACTTTCTGGAAACTCTGGCGTTAATGGATTTGAAGAAACTGTTCTCGTTACACAAAAGAAAAAAGTTAAAATCATCGATTCCGGCGATTCGGCAAATTGGATTATTGATCGAAATAAAATTGAACAGCAACCGGAAGGACCTCTGGAACCGTTGCAAAAATTAATCGATGAAAAAAGCAGAAAAATGATCGTCAAGAAAATTTTTGATCAGGACTGTTCAGCTTATGAAAATTTCATAGAAAAATTGAACGAAATTGATAATTGGAAAAAAGCGAAAGAAGTAATCGAAATAGAGCTGCATCGACGACATATAATGCCATTTTCTAAAGAAGCGTTACGATTGGGGGATTTAGCTTTTACAAGATATTTTCATGAAAAAACAATGTAAAAATTTTAAGAGGTTGATATGAAAACAAATCCTTTCGATCGTTTGAACTTTGGCGGCAGTTTGCTCATAATTTTATTGAGCGCGTTGTTAGTCATTCCTTTGGTTGGAGAAAAAACGAAATCTCTGAGCAAAGAAAAAAAAGGACTCATTACTTACAGCGCTGGTCGCGTGCGCAAAAAAGAAATCAATGCGGAGGATTGGAAACCGGCGACAGTGAATACATCCGTTTTAAGCGGAGACCGGGTGCGCACTTACAGAAAATCTCGCGCTGAACTGGAATTGGTGAAATTGGACGTCATCCGTATGGCGCCGGAAACGATTATTGATGTTGTTAAACTTTACGAAGAAACCAAAGATCGACAAAAAGAAACTCAGATTACTCTACAAAAAGGCGATATCTGGGCAAAGATCAAAAAGAAAGATAAAAATACAAAATTTGACATTAATGCTCCGGTGGCGGTTGCTGCTATCACGGGCACTGTTTTACGCATGAATGTGGATGCAGATTCATCTACCGAGTTGAAAGTTTATAACGGAGAAGTGCACATCACAAATGCACCGGAAAAGACAAATCTTGCTCCGCAATTTATCGGAGTCCATGAAGTCCCTGGTCCTCATGAAGTTCCGGGTCCCCATGAAGTTTCTGCTGAACAATGGATCTATATTGTGAAAAATATGCAGAAAATAAAATTGGACAAATACGGAAAAGTGACAGAAGTCGGAGATTTCAGCCTCAAAGATAAAGATGAGCAAACCGATTGGGTAAAATGGAATTTAGAGCGGGATAAATTAAGATAAATTTTGAAAAGAAGCTGGGTTGCAATGCGTTCCAGCTTCTTTTTTTTAATTGCAACTATCGATTGATTTATTTGCCTAAAATTCAAACCAACCTGTAAAATAACTTCCTAATATTAAATTTTTTTGAAAATCCGTACTAAAATTCAAATCCGGCATTGAAATAAGCAACCGTTTTTCCTCTATTGGACCTGCCCACAGCAAAAGAGATAGGCCCGATGGGCGTGTTCGCAGAAATCTGAACTCCAAGACCACTGATGAAATCTTTGGAACTGATGGCAACGTAATTTTTCCACGCGGCACCGACATCGTATCTGGCGCTGATATAAAAATCCACCGGAAAAGCAAACGGAAAAAGATAGCGATATTCAAGGCTTCCCTCGATGAGATGCCTGCCGATAATTTCCCTCTCATTCAAACCATAAAAAGACGATTGACCGCCCAAAGAGAAGAATTCAAAGAAAGGGGCGGACAAATCCGAAGTTCCCCACAAAGTACGCAGGTGGAAAGTATTTCTTTTGAGAATAGTGGAAAAGAAATCCAATGAAGAAAAAAGTTTGAAATAGGAGATTTGACTGTTTAAAATCGTTGCTGATGACATTCTATATTGAAAAAAGTAATATTTACCGTTATTCGGAAAGGGAAATTTATCCTGCGTGTCCACAATGGATTGCACTTCGATAGTTTTAATGTCATAATTTTCCGACGGATAGCCAGATCCGGAAATTGGCTTTAATTCCACTTTTTTGGCAGAAGCGATAAAAGATAAAATTCCAAATTTTTCAATTTGTTGTCCTAATGAAATAGCTATTCCATTTTCTCGCTTTCGGTATTCTCCCAGCACTGATGAATGTTCGTAAACAAAATAGTCATTTTCCTGTAAATACACCTGGAAGGCATTGGTCAAAAAAGTGTTCAGAATTCTATCAGAGCGATATTTAAAAGAGAGGGATTTATCTTTTGCACCGTACTGCAATTGCAGAGACAGCGGGTTACCGAAACCGAGGAAATTTTCTTCCGTGACATCAAAGAGTGCTTTATTTTTTCGTTCCAGATTATAGCGATAGCTAAAACTGACAACAGTGAACGCTTTTTCTTCAATATTTATTTTTAATTTCGCATGATTTTTTTCGTCTTTTTCCACATCAATAGAAACGGTTTTAAAAAGATTCGTGCTATAAATGTTATCGAGCCCGACGGTAATTTTGTTTATACTAAAATAATCGCCAAGCTTGAGTGGAAATTCTCTCAAAATGACAAAATCTTTAGTTCGCTGATTCCCGACAATTTCCAAAGAAGAAATTTTTCCTTCATTGACTATAATGTTAAGCGTGTCTTTATGTAACTCTACGGCGGAGACGCTTGCGAAGCTGTAACCGTGCTCTCTGTAAAATTTACGGATATTTTTGATGTCTTTGACAGCCAGATGGTGATTAATCGGTACATCGGAACGGCTACGCACAATTTTTTTCAAAACGGTATCCGGGAAGACATGATTGTCGGAAAATCGGATGAATCGAAAGCCGGGATTCATTTTAGCGAGCAATTTCACGTGAAGAGTATCATTTTGTTCAACACAGGCTGCTTCGACATTCTGAAAAAAGCCGGATTGATAAATTTGTCTCAAACAAAAACGAACATCAGAGAGTCGTTTCAAAGAAGCTTTTTCTAAAACTGAATTGATAATGCTGTCGGCAAGCGTAGAAATTTTTGTTTTTTCAAACTGGATTTGAGCATAAATTTTATCTTCCTTTTGGCAAGATTGCTTTTGCTGAATGAGCTCTAAAATTTCTGGGATCTTTTCCAGGGCAGCTTTTTCCCCGGCGTGAATCAGTTCATCAGCAGCTTGAAAACTATCCGATTTAAATTTGTCCAGCTTCGGGCAGATGAGAATATCCGCTTTTTTGCGCTGTTCCCTGTTTTTTTCTTGCTGCATAATGGTGGTAACTTGATCGGCAATTTTCCAGGGGACATTTAGTTGATCAGGGGCGTTTAAATCAGAAGTCGTGTCAATGGCAAGAATAATGTCCACGTCAAAATTGGTTACTTCATCCACCGGAATATTGTTTATCAGTCCGCCATCCACCAACAAGGCTCCGTTCCAGGAAACAGGTTCAAAAAGCAAAGGAATCGCGGAAGAAGCTTTCATTGCAGCGGCAAGACTCCCTTTTTTAAGCAGCATTTTTTTCCCTGTCAACAGATCGCAAGCAACAGAGCGGAAAGGAATCTCCAGATGATCAAAGTCGGCGTCAGATTGAAAATCCGCGCCGATGGTCAAATTTGTGAGCATCGCGATGAGTCTCTGTCCCGGGGTAATTGCCTTTGGCAAATCAATTTTTTTCCCTTTGAAACGGATTTGCAGGATTGCCTTGCTTCGTTCCTGTTTTTGCTGAATGAAAAGTTTTGTCCGGTCTGGTTTGTCCGACATGATGCGTTGCCACTCAATATTATGAGCAATGGTCACAATCTCTTCCCCGGAATAACCGGCTGCATACAGTCCACCAATGATACTTCCCATACTCGTACCGACAATAAAGTCGATGGGAATTTTATATTCATCAAAAATTTTGAGCACGCCGATTTGCGCGAAACCTCGCGCGCCGCCGCCGCTCAAAGCAAGTCCTATTTTAGGACGCTGAAGTTTTTTGTGAGAAATAAAACAAGATGGAGGCTCTTCCACGGCTTCAAATTGTAGCTTAACGAGAAAAGAATCAGCTTTTGTTCCACCTGCCACAAAGGATGCATTAAAAAAAACAACTATTATTGCAAAATAAAGAGAAGAAAGTTTTCTGCTCATAATCCGAGTTTGATGTTAAAAAAGCATTATTCTTATAGAAACTAATTTTATGGATTTTTACTGCAAAGCGTTGAATAAGTTCAAAAAAGAGTGATACTGAAAAATAGGTTTGACTTTATCAATTTTTTTTTGTAATTTTATTTTTAATTATATTTCGATTTGGTAATGGATTATATGGAACGCTGAAGATTAGCGAGTGTATTTTTGTCCATTTAACAAGAAATTTTCATAACAAGCTATTTATTTTTAAAATGAAACGGAAGCCAATGGGAAATCAACGGTTAATAATTTTGACCGGTTTGTTCGCAGCTTTAACCGGGATAGGTGCATATTTGAAAATTCCGCTGCCAAATGTACCGGTGACGTTGCAAACATTTTTTGTGTATCTCAGCGCTAATTTGCTGGGAGCATATTACGGTGGATTGAGTCAGATCATCTATTTATTGATTGGACTGATTGGTATTCCTGTTTTTGCTTATGGCGGAGGCCCAGGGTATTTTGTTCAACCAACATTTGGCTATTTATTGAGTTATCCGATCAGCGCATTTGTCATAGGTGCCGTTTTAAAATATTTCAGAATAGAGCACGGGAAGTCTTTTCAAAAGGAATCCTGTCTTTTTCTCAAAGTATTTTTTGCCAATTTTATCGGACTATTTATTATTTTTTCCGTTGGATTGGGATATTTGTACCTAAATTTACATTTTAATTTGTATTTAAAATATGATCAATTTGCTTCGTCAAAAATTTTGGAGTGGGATAATTTATTCCGTACAACATTATTTGTTTTTATGCCAATTGACTTGATAAAAGTCTTTCTGGCAACGATGGTGACGACGAAGCTATTCCAGAAATATAATTTTTTAAAATTTCCACAGATTCAAAGGGCATAACAAAGCAAATTTGAAGCAAGAGAGGAAGGTCGTATGTCGTTTTTCATTGGTGTAGATGGCGGAGGCACAAAGACTGAACTGGTACTGGTTGATGCTGAAGGTAATTTGATTGCAAAGGCCAAAGTAAGCAGCACGAACTATCAAGCGGTTGGCGGCAATCGCTTGAAACAGGAAATGCTGAATGGTTTTCAGAAATTGCTTAAAACGGGTAATGTGGATGTGAAACGCGTGCGGTTTATTTTTTTAGGGTTGGCTGGCGCAGGCAGAAAGAGTGATCAGATTGAGATTAAAAAACTTTTTGATAAGACGCCGTATCAGGGAAAAATTTATGTAGATAATGATGCCATAATTGCGCTTGCTGGTGCTTTCGGAACCAGGCCGGGAATTATCATTATCTCGGGTACAGGATCTATTTGTTTCGGAAAAAATAACGAAGGAAAACTTGAGCGCTCCGGTGGTTGGGGTTATTTACTGGGCGATGAAGGAAGCGGCTATTTTATCGGTAGAAGTGCAATTATTGCTGCGCTGAAGGATTTCGATGGCAGAGGGGATCGTACGCGGCTGCTTCAGGAGATAATTTCTCATTTTCAATTGAAATCCATTGAAGAGATTATTCCGTTGAT
>NATN01000066.1 GCA_002085355.1 Candidatus Zhuqueibacterota bacterium 4484_87
CACACGTTATTTTACCGGGCCTTTCGTGAATTTTCCCCACAAAGAGCATTCCACACGCAAGAATGTTGTCTGTGAAGATTGTCATAACACGCAACCGTGTGTTGCCTGCCATTATCAAAATGAAGGGCCGAAGGTGTCAACTTTGCTGAAAAAAACAAATGTTCATGAACCATGTGCTTTATGCCATGACGTCATTGGCCAGAAGGCGTGTGTACAATGTCACAAAACAATTGAGCAACAAAAGAAAATAGCACAATAAGGTGATTTGAGAAAAATTAAAAGCAAGAATATAAATAAATGAGAAGGAGGTCGCTTTGAATTCACTATTAGGAGAAATAAATCGCAGAGATTTCCTGAAGTACACCGCGATCACAGCGGCTGCTTTGGGATTATCCCAGACCGAGGTGGCGACAAAACTGGGAGAGGCGATCGCTGCCACTTCTTCTGACAAGCCTCCGGTGATCTGGCTTGAGGGGCAGGACTGCGCCGGTTGCACAATTTCATTTACCGGAAATCTTTTCCCGCCGGCAGCTTCCATAATTCTCGACAAACTTTCTATCAGATACCATGAAACAATCATGGCTGCTGCTGGTCATCTATCAGAAAATACCCTTGAAAAAACTATCAAAAAGGGCGGCTATGTACTGGTCGTCGAAGGATCTATCCCGACAGCAGATGGCCGTTTTTGCATGATCGGAGGCCGGCCTTTTGAAGAAATTTTGAAAGAATGTGCGGCAAACGCAGCGGCGATTATTGCTGTTGGCGCCTGCGCAACTTATGGCGGAATTCCTGCGGCAGGTCCAACGGGTGCAAAGGGCGTTCGTGATGTCATTAAAGGCAAGCCCATTATTAATCTCTCGACCTGTCCGGTGCATCCCGATCATCTGGTTGGAACGATTGTTTATTATCTGGTTACCAAAAAAGTACCACCGCTCGACCATGAAGGTCGTCCGTTGATGTACTATCGCGAATTGATTCATGATACTTGCCGCCGACGCGGCTATTTTGAAGCCGGAAAATTGCTTCAGGACTGGAATGACCCGGAACAAAAGAATTGGTGCTTGATCGATAAAGGTTGTAAAGGTCCGGAAACCTACAGCGATTGCGCCATTCGCCGTTGGAACGACGGTGTTAATTTCTGTATCGATTGTGGCGCTGGATGTCGCGGTTGCGCAGAACCGGCATTTTACAAAGGAATGTCTCCGCTCTATTCAGATAAATCCGGTCTGGCAGGAGAACTGAAAGAAAAAGCGAAACGTCGTGAAATTAAGAGAAAACAAGTTGGGAAGGAGGTGAAATAAATGGGTAAGCGAATAACAGTTGATCCTGTAACACGAATTGAAGGGCATCTCCGTATCGATGTCGAAATTGAAAATGGCAAAGTCGTGAATGCCTGGAGTACAGGCACCATGGCGCGCGGTATTGAGATTTTACTGCAAGGAAAAGATCCGCGTGACGCTTCGTACGTGACTTCACGAATCTGCGGCGTTTGCTATAGCGTGCATCAGATTTGTTCTGCTTATGCCCTGGATGAAGCTTTTGGCGCAAATGTACCGGTAGGCGGCACTTTGCTCAGAAATTTGGTCATGGGCGCGCAGTACATTTACGATCACATGCTCCATTTCTATCATTTGACAGCGCTGGATTACCTTGACATCATGGCAATTGCCAAATATAACGGCAAAGATAAAGCACTGAATGCCGTGAAAGATAAAATAGTTCATCTGGTGAAAAGCAAAGACACTTACCCATTGACACCTCGCTACAAACCCGATGAATTTTGCGTTAATGATCCTGATGTCGTGATTTCAGCGGTCAAACATTACATCGATGCGCTGGAAATGCACGCCAAAGCGAGAAATATGGGAGCAATTTTTGGCGGACGCCAGCCTCATTATCAAAGTATTGTCGCTGGTGGTTTCACGCAATTGCCGGATGTAAATCAGGTGCTGCGTTTTCGCACCATGCTTGATGAACAGAAAAAGTTCGTGGAAGAAGTTTATTTCAAAGATGTGGTTGCCTTTGGCACAGGCCCGCTGATGCCGTTGGCTGAAATGGGATTAGGAGCGGGACATCTAAATTATCTGTCTTACGGCGCTTTGCAAATTAAACCGCCTAAAAAAGAGTTACTTTTCCCGGCAGGCGTCATCAGAAATTTGGATCCGGCGAACATCGTTGTAGAAAAATTTGACCCCGCTAAAATTACTGAATCCGTAAAACATGCGTGGTACAAAGGCAAAAAACCGCTGCATCCTTCTGTCGGTGAAACAAAGTATGATCTGGATAAAGAAGGAGCCTATTCTTTCATCAAAGCGCCTCGCTACGATGGCGTCGCTATGGAAGTGGGCCCGTTAGCGCGGATGTTAGTTGCCAAAGATCCGACTTTGATTAGTCTGGTCAAAAAAGGCGTGAAACCGGGCGTCGTTGCGCGTCATGCATGTCGTGCGATTGAAACAAAATTGGTGGTAGATGCGTGTTATCAGTGGATCGATCAACTGCTTGTTGAAATGACGAAACCAGGTTTTAAGATTCACGATAACGATCATTGGGAAGTGCCGGCAAACGGAGAAGGCGCTGGATTTTATGAGCCACCGCGCGGTGCTCTGGGACACTGGATTAAAATTAAGGATAAAAAGATCGAAAATTATCAGGCGATCGTTCCTTCGACCTGGAATGCATCACCGCGTGACGAAAAGGGTGTCCGCGGACAGTACGAGGAATCACTAATCGGTGTTCCTGTCCCTGACCCGGATAATCCCATCAATGTGGTGCGCGTGATTCGGTCGTTTGATCCCTGTCTGGCATGCGCTATTCATTTGATTGATCCGCAAACTAATGAAGTGAAAAAGTTTGTGATTGAATAATGAGTCCATTCTAAAGAAAAAAACTCAGGTATTGGAAAAAATTTGAAAACACCTGAGTTTTAACTGAATTCATTAATACCGGAGACGAAAAGAGACTCGTGAATAACAAGGTTAATCAGACTGCGGGGGAGAACGGACTCCCTTCTCCCCCCAGAATTACGGTTTTGGGCGTAGGGAATGAACTTCTTTCTGACGAAGGTGTCGGTATCCATGTAGTGAAAGAACTGCAAAAAATGGAGGTTCCGCCGCAGGTGGAAGTCATCGAAGGCGGTACTGACGGATTCGGTCTGTTAAACATCATCACAGACACTGACCGATTAATTGTTATCGATTCTGTGAAGGGAGGAAGCCCGCCTGGCACTCTCTATAAATTTGACATTGAAGACGTGCCCAGCACATCTGACCTGTTTAAAACTTCAGTCCATCAAATAAGTATTTTGGAAGTGATTCATCTGTCCGAATTGATCGGAAAAACTCCGCAGACAACGGTTTTGGGCGTCGAGCCCGGTTCAATTGAAACAGGGATGTCCCTGACGCCCGATGTCCAGCAGAAAATTCCTCGCGTCATCGAACTTATTTTCGAGATGATTGAGGAATACGCAGCGGAGGAACCCAATGCATGAGCTTTCCATCATCGAGAGTATCGTCGATATTATTTTGGAAGAGATGCCAAAACATAATTTGACGAGAGTTACAAAGGTGTCTCTGCGGATTGGCGATATGCGGCAGGTTGTACCCGAAGCCATGCAGTTTGGGTTTGAAGTAGTAACGAAAAATACGCCGCTGGAGGGCGCTGACTTTTTAATCGAGCACATTCCTATCAAAGGTCAGTGCGAAAAATGCAAACACGAATTTCTTGTCCAAAGCTGGCTGGACAATTGTCCGCGCTGCGAACATCCGAATATTCAAATTATAGCCGGAAAAGAGCTGGAAATCGCTGAATTTGAAGGAACTTAACAACGATTGGAGGTGATTGCGATTAAAGTACCCCTTGTAAAAAACATCCTGGAAGCAAACGATAAAATCTCTGACCTCAATAAAAGATTCTTTGATGATAAGAATGTACTTGTCGTCAACATCATGAGTTCTCCAGGGGCAGGAAAAACCACGCTCATCAGTAATACGATCAACGCACTGAAGGACGAATTCAAAATCGGAGTCATCGAGGGAGATATTCAGTCCACGTATGACGCGGAAAAAATTGCGGAAACTGGCGCCCAGGTAGTGCAAATCAACACAGGTGGTGCCTGTCATCTGGACGGCAACATGATTCGCGACACTTTCGATCAATTGGACTTTGACAACATGGATTTATTGATCGTAGAAAATGTCGGCAACCTCGTCTGCCCCGCTGAATTTCAAATGGGCGAAGATTTCAAGGTGATGCTGCTCAGCATTCCCGAGGGCGATGATAAACCGCTCAAATATCCGCTCATGTTTCACGAGTCCAGTGTTTTGCTGGTCAACAAAATCGATTTGCTGCCTTACATCGAGTGCGATGTTGATAAAATAAAAAAAGAATCATTGAAAATAAACCCTGAAATAAAAATATTCGAGGTTTCAGGCAAAATTGGCACGGGCCTGGATCAGTGGTTCAATTGGTTGAAAGAAAAAATTCGTCAAAAGAATGATTCGAAATAGAGCCACAATCAAAGGCATCGTTCAAGGTATTGGTTTTCGTCCGTTCATTTACAAGCTGGCGAAAAAATGGCAACTCACCGGTTTCATCAGAAATAATAGCTTTGGCGTGGAATTGGAAGTCCAGGGAGAAGCGGAAGCCGTAGAAAGTTTCTTTCACGAACTGGAGTCCAATCCACTGCCATTAGCGGAAATTTATTCCATCAAAAGAATGATACTGCCACCGATACAAGAAACTGATTTTGAGATTCGCGGCAGTAAGACCAATGAAAATAAATATGCGTTTATCCCGCCTGATATGAGTATTTGCGACGATTGTCTGCGAGAATTGTTTGATCCCGCTGATCGTCGCTATCGATATCCGTTCATCAATTGTACCAATTGCGGACCTCGCTACACAATCATCAAAGACGTTCCCTATGACAGGCCAAAAACTTCGATGGCTGTTTTTGAAATGTGCCCGGATTGCTCCCGCGAGTATCACGATCCGGAAGACAGAAGATTTCACGCGCAGCCCAATGCTTGCCCTGTTTGCGGTCCTCATGTGGAATTGTTTGATGGGGAAAAGAGAAAAATTTCGACTGCGGATGCGATCGCTGAAACAGTGCGTTTGCTTCGGCAGGGTGCGATTGTCGCAGTGAAAGGTCTGGGCGGATTTCATTTAGCTGTGGATGCAGAAAATGATGAAGCCGTCAAGCGGCTCCGGCAACGCAAATATCGCGAAGAAAAACCCCTGGCGCTGATGGCGAGAAGTATTGAAAAAATTGAACAATTCGCCGCGGTGTCTGAAAATGACCGTCGTGAATTGCAGTCTCCGCGCCGACCTATTGTGTTGCTTCCGAAAAAAAAATCGAACACTATTTCTAATCAGGTGGCTCCAAAAAATTCTTTTTATGGTGTCATGTTGCCGTACACGCCGCTGCATTATTTGCTACTGGAAAATGAATTTCTGGCTCTGGTGATGACCAGCGGCAACATGACGGACGAGCCCATTGTGATTGAAAATGACGAAGCTCTCCGTCGGCTGGTTAAAATTGGAGATTACTTTCTGGTACACAATCGCGACATCTATCTTCGCTGCGATGATTCAATTGTTCGCACCGTGGAGAATCGCACTATGATCACTCGCCGGGCGCGAGGGTTCGTTCCGCAGCCTATTTTGCTGTCGCAAAAATATCCACAAATTCTGGCATGTGGCGCGGAGTTAAAAAATACAGTCTGTTTGACCAAAGAAAATCAGGCAATTGTGAGTCAGCACATCGGGGATTTGAAAACCGAGGAGAGCTACCAATTTTTTCTGAAGACAATTGATCATCTGAAAAAACTGTTTGACATTAAACCGGAAATTATCGTTTACGATCTTCATCCGGAATATTTGAGCACGAAATACGCGCAGGAACAAGCGCTGAAAAATAAAATTTCCGTTCAGCACCATCACGCCCACATTTTGAGTTGCGTTGCTGAACACAATTTGCAGGGGCCTGTACTGGGACTCGCTTTTGACGGCACCGGCTACGGCACAGACGAAAAAATCTGGGGCGGCGAATTTCTGCTCGTGGACGGCGCTGAATTTTCCCGGTTAGCTCATCTGGAATATTTGCCCATGCCCGGCGGCGATATGGCAATCAAAGAACCGTGGCGTATGGCGTTGAGTGGTCTTTTTCAAGCCTATGGCGAAGAATTTTTTGATTTACCATTACCTCTTTTCAAGAAAGTCCCATCAGAAAAACAGCGTATTGTTCTGCAGATGATTAAAAATAAATTCAACAGCCCGGAAACATCCAGTTTGGGCAGGCTATTTGATATTGTTTCTTCTTTATTAAATATCTGCCAACGAGCAACTTACGAGGGCCAGCCTGCAATTATGTTGGAACAGCATGCGCCAAAGGGGATAGAAAATTTTAAAATTTACGATTGCAGCTATCAAAAAGAAGACGGAAAATATATCATTCACTCGACGCATCTCATTCAAAATATTGTCAGGGATTTGCTCGCAGGGGAGAGTAGTAAAGTTATCGCAGGAAAATTTCATCAAACGCTCATCGAAATGTTCACTGATTTAACGATGGCGCTATCGCGCGAAACTGGCGTCAGGCAGATCGTCTTGAGCGGCGGAGTTTTTCAGAACATCAAACTGCTCAGCGGAATGGTAAAAAAATTATCTGAAAAAGGTCTCGAAGTTTATTTTCAGGAAAAAGTGCCCACGAACGACGGGGGAATTTCTTTGGGACAGGCGGAGTTTGCGAGGAGGGTTGTGGGAAAGAGGTGAGCAGATATGATATGGATCGGCAGTATGAATTGTAAATGATGCGCTTTCATTTTGATCAGGGGGATAAATTTGTAATTTTTCGTTTGACCTTCTGGGAAAAATTATTATATTGTAATTCAGGTGGAATTTATTAAAGTGCAAAACACGCCTGGTTGCAATGCAAAAACAATAGTTTAGCGCAATTTAGCGATTGCTTGATTTGGGTTAAAAGAGGAAAAAAACATGCAATTTCCCACAGACGATGAAATCAGTGGTTTTTATCTGGATGATGGAACAAAAATTGATCCTAATTTGCTAACCAAGCCGAGCCTATGCGTCTCATGCCAATTGAATGACAGTACTGATCCCGAAGATGAGGTTTTATGCACGCTGACGCGAATCGACCAGAGGAACGAGGAAGAATTCCGCTGCGATGCTTATAAGCCGAAACAGTTTGATTAAAACAAGTCTATTAATGAGCAAAATGCAAGTTATATTTGCCATGGGTCGGGTGCTGATTAAAAGATTGAAGAGGCGGAAGAGCAGACGCAATTGAAAGACCATTCTTTTGAAAATTAATATTGAGGAGAAAAAAATATGTGTCTTGCAGTGCCGATGAAGGTCATTGAAATTGACGGAAATCAAGCGAAAGTGGAAATGGGCGGAACAATGCGTACTGTGGGACTGGACATTATTGATCCGCTGCCGAAAGTGGGGGATTATGTGATTGTTCACGCCGGATTTGTAATAAATATTATCGATGAGGCAGAAGCGCAGGTAATTCTGCAGGATTTCCAACAAATGTTCGGGGATGATTATGAAGCACTTATCTGAATACCGGGACCGAGCCCTGTGCGAAAGTTTGCTGGAAAAGATAAATCGCACCCATCGCACACCAATTAATTTAATGGAAGTCTGCGGCACGCATACCATGTCCATCGCCAGGAACGGCATCCGCCAGATTTTGCCCAAAACGATAAATTTGATTTCAGGCCCCGGCTGCCCGGTTTGTGTGACTTCGCAGTATGAAATCGACCAATTTATTGAATTAGCGAATCAGAAAGATGTCATCATCACGACTTTTGGCGATTTGATGCGGGTGCCCGGGAGTCGTTCTTCCCTGCAAAAAGAACGCGCCAATGGGGCTGATGTGCGCGTTGTTTATTCCACGCTCGATTGTCTGGACATTGCGGAGAAAAATCCTGCCAAAGAGGTCGTCTTTTTGGGGGTCGGATTTGAGACCACGGCGCCAACAATTGCGGCGGCGATTTTGGGCGCGCAAAAGAAAAAGTTGAGGAATTTTTCTGTCATTTCTGCTCATAAAGTTGTTCCTCCGGCATTGGTCGCCCTCATGGAGAATGAGCAGGTCAAAGTTGATGGTTTTATTTGTCCGGGACATGTATCAGTGATTATCGGCGCCCGGGCTTATGAACCGATCGCTGAAAAATATCACGTGCCGTGCGTCGTGACCGGTTTTGAGCCCGTTGATATCTTGCAGGGCTTGTCCATGTTGGTTGATCAGTTCGAAAGTGACGATGCAAAAGTTGAAATAGCCTATCGCCGGACAGTAACCTGGGAAGGAAATGGGCGCGCCATGCAGGTTTTGAATCAAGTGTTTGAATCAGAGGATGCGGAATGGCGTGGTCTGGGCGTGATTCCCGGAAGTGGTTTGAAAATCAGGAATGAATTTAGCGAATTTGATGCCCTGCGGAAGTTTGATCTGGATGTGCCTTATGCCACGGATCCGCCGGGATGCGCCTGTGGTGAAATTCTTGCCGGTACGAAAAATCCGTTTCAATGCCCATTATTTGGAAAAGCCTGCACTCCGGAGACGCCTGTGGGTCCCTGTATGGTTTCATCAGAAGGGACTTGCGCAGCTTATTATAGATATCACGGGCAGGAAATTGAATCCTGATAAGCCCAATTTTATCTGATGACTTTTTTCTTCCCACTGACAAAATATTCTTCGGGTTCGTCCATCCAATGCATTATTTCAAAATTGTGCTTTTGAAGCATTTCTTTCATTTCTGCGGCTGATGGCAGCTCGTGTCCGGCAACTGCATCATTCAGGCTGGCGTGAAATGTGTTGAGCTGCTGGCTTCCTTGTAGATGAATGATTGCAAACTCTCCGTTTTCGCGCAGTGCTTCCCAGCATTGAAGAAGCGCAATATCTTTATTTTTTACATGGGGAAAAACCTGGAATGCAATGATGATATCGATGCTTTTTTTCTGCACTGGCAAATGATGAATGTCGGAACAGAGCAAATGAATACGGGAGTTGGCGCGTTTGTCAGCCTCGAAAATCATGTGCTCTGCGAAATCAAGCGCAAGTATCTGAGCATTCGGATCGGCCAGTCGGCGCAGGTATGGAAATAATACACCGGTGCCGCAACCGAGATCCATAATTCGTTTGGCTCCAGAAAAATGCAGTCGGGAGAGCAAGCCAAGCAACTTTTTATCGTCGATGGCTTGCTTTTTCTCCCAATCTGCTGCCAAATCGTTGAAGTAGGACCGGGTTGACCGATCTATTTCAGGATTTGACGAGACGTTAATTTTGTTTTCCATAATAGATTCAAGATGATTGGTACTCCAGCAAGCTGGAGCAAAATTCCAGGTGTTGACTCGATAATTTTATAAAAAGAAAAAATTTCTCCGGGCAAATTGAACAACGGAGCGATGACAAATCCCATGGCAAGCAAAGATAGTCTTTCGGCGACAATGCTGATGATCAGGCTGCTCCACATTGGCCATTTTCGTTGTTGGTAGAGATAGGATACCAGGCTTGCAGCAGTGACCCCTTCCACCGTCATGATGAGTGTGGTGGGAAACAGCGGTGGCATTCCCGTTAAAATGCTCGAAAAAAAAGGTCCCAAAAGTCCCACTAAAATCGCGTAAGGAAATTCGATGATGAATCCCGCCAAAAGAATTGGCAAAAACATGGGCAGAAAAATGGCGCCC
>NATN01000005.1 GCA_002085355.1 Candidatus Zhuqueibacterota bacterium 4484_87
AGCCGGAATCTTTCGCTGAACTCATCGATAGCATTAATGTGCGCGGACTTCTTTCCAGCCGTTACGACATTTACACCGATGTCTGGCCTCCGACTCATCCGGAATATCCCTGGTATCGCACTGAAGGATATCCCGAAGATGTCGTTGTAGATGCTGACGGCTCGCTGCACGAAGGTTGGCTTGCCTATCTCAGAGACGGGTCGCCATTTCAAGGATACTATACTTGTTCATCCACTCATTTGAAATATGCGGAACAATGGATTCCGCCGGAGCTTTCAACAGAGCATTACAATTGTCGTTTCATTGACGTGGAAACCGCATCTACTTTAATGGAATGCTATTCTCCGATTCATCCTGCGACTCGACATGATGATGCCGTTAACCGAACTCAGCTTTTGGATAAAATAAAAAACGATTTTCATTTGGTATTAGGAAGTGAGGAAGCGCGAGATTTTACATTTTCCGATGTGGATTTTGGCGAAGGAACCATGACCATCACTCCGGCTGAAAATGCCGGCTATGACTGGGCAACACCAACAGATTCGCCCGGAGATTATTTCATCAATTACAACATGAATCCAGCAATGCGAATTCCGCTGCACCAGCTTGTTTTCCACGACGTGCATGTGGCGACCTGGTACACCGGTGATGGCGTTTCCAAAGTTCCGAATTTCTGGGACGAAAAAGATTTGTTCAATATTCTGTATGCATCCATGCCGCTGTTCATGCCGCCCAGCCTTACCTACTGGCAGCAAAACAGAGAAAAATTTCTCACCAGCTATCATCTGGTCAGTGCAATCTTTCGCAGCGCAGGATTTGCTAAAATGACTCACCATGAAATGCTCTCGTCCGACTGGAAAGTACAAAAAACTGCTTTCGATAATGGTTGGCAGGTCATAGCTAATTTTGGGGATGATGATTTTTCGTACAATGAAACAGATATTCCCCCGAAGGGTTTTTACGCCACAAATGGCTCTGAAGAAGTGTGCAAGAAAATAATTCAAGGAAAAACGGTTTCGTGCGTTCGATTGAAAAATAGATTTTTTCTCAATCCTTATGGCGAAGAAATTGCGCTGGATGGAGTGCGTACCAGCGGCGCTATCTGGCTTGGGAAAAACGAGCATTCTCTGGATTTGGCATTTATCGGAGACCAGAATTTTGTGGACATCAATCCGTCACTTCTGCCCTGGGACGGAGTTGGCTCTTTTCAGATCTTTGACAAAACTGATTTTCGCCAAATTCCGACAACAGATCTATCAGACGGATGGGTCAGAATACCAAAATGGAACACCGACCGTTTTTATGTCATTCAATTTTTACCGACAGATGTGAGCAAAAATGGAGGGGCGGAAATAGCAGAAGACTACGGACTGGAAATTCACCCAAATCCGGCGAATTCCGTGGTCGCGATAAATTTCTCGCTGAAAAAATCATCGCAACTATCGGTTGAAATTTATAATTTGCTGGGACAAAGAGTTCTCACATTAGCAGACGGGCAATTTGAAGGTGGACATCACCAAATTTTTTGGAACGGCAAAGATTCAAATGCGAACATTGTTGATTCAGGAATTTATTTCATTTATTTAAAAACGCCCTTTTATTCCAAAGTCAAAAAGATCGCGCTGGTCAAGTAGAACTGCTTGTCAATTGAAAAATCATATTTTGATAATTAATGAGAAAATAAAGCATTACAGGATTTTGCGAAGATAAACAAAACACACAGGTGTACAAATGAGATATTTCATGCTTATAATTTTACTTGTATTGATTTCCGCGTCGATTTTTTATTACTGCGATATAGATCACGGACTGGCGCCGCTTCCCGGGAAATTAGTGGCAACGGTCTATTTCCGCGGCACGCCGCCGGACAATACCGAGGGCATTTATCTCGTCGTAATGCCAAAATTTCCGCCGCACGCCATTAACGAACTTTACATGAGCCCAAACAGTCTGCCCATTGACAAGGACACGGTTGTTACGGAAATGGACTTGCCATTCGATCATTACGAAGCAGTGAGTTTGTGGTGGTACAGCACAGAAACCAAATCCAATTTGGCGGATATCTTGGCGCTGCCGTTGGATGCAGGGAATTATTTGTTGCCGCTTTCCTTTGACATTACCGAAGAAAATCCTGTGGACACCGTCGAGCTTTTTGCCAATTGGGGACGCGTTGACAGGGACGCTGCTATCGAGGGGACGATTTATTTCAACGGGCCTTTTCCGGAAAACACTTTAGCCACTGCTGTGGCAGCTTACAAATACAAGCCTGAGGAAAATGTTCACTATCTCGTCTGGTTGAAGTCAATTGATTTTTCCATTGATAGCAATCCTTATCATTACCGCCTACCGCTTCGACACGGTAATGTGGATTATCTCGCGGTTTTCTGGCTGCCGGAAAAAGCAAATCTTACTGACTTTCGTACGCTTGGCTTTTATCAGGATCCGAACAATCCGGAGCAGCCCGGAAAAATATCCATTGGCGATAATGAAACGGTTTCCGGAATTGATATTTACGCAGATTGGACTGCTGCAAACCCATAGATTTTTGAGATTTTCGGCCAAGGGTGCTAATTTTAATAATGCATCATTTCAAAACTGAAGATAAGAATTAGTCGGGAAAATGAGTACGATGAAGAGAACGATAATATTCATTACCTTAATTTTGAGCTTCCCTGCTCTCATCTTTGCCGGAGGCGTAATTCGCGGGACGGTTGTGGATGCCGGAGATGGGGCACCATTACCTGGAGCAAATGTGCAAATTTTAGGGACACTGTTCGGTGCCAGCACGAATCTTGAGGGGAAATTTGTTGTTGAAAATATTCCGCCGGGCACTTACGACTTAAGAATTTCCATGATCGGCTACCGTTCTCAAACGAAAAAGAATGTTTACGTCGCGATGGGAAAAGAGGTCGTTTTGAACATTAAGTTAAAAGAGACTCCCATTGAATTTGATCCGATCGTTGTTTCCGCCGGAAAAACAAAACAGCGCCTGGATCAAGCGCCGGTGTCGCTGTCCGTTGTTTCGGCAAAAGATATCGCCCGGCGAAATGCTACCAATTTGATTGAATCACTGGAGACTGCTCCGGGGGTCAATTTTATCGGCGATCAAATTAATATTCGCGGTTCGACCGGATACACTTTCGGCGCCGGAAATAAAGTGTTGCTTTTGCTCGACGGCGTGCCGGTTTACGCGGCGGACACCGGCGAGTTCAATTGGGATATGCTGCCGCCGTTGGACATAGAACAGATTGAAATTCTCAAAGGAGCCGGTTCCACGCTCTGGGGAGCTTCGGCTCTTGGCGGCGTAGTTAACATCATCACAAAGTCGCCGTCGCCGGAAGGAAAATTGATGTTTTCATCTATTTTTGGCAAATATGATCAACCTTATTATAAAGAATGGTACTGGACAAATCATGAGCGCCTTTTTTATTCCAGATTCGATATTAGCTACAGCAAACAATTCGGCCCCTTTGGAATGAGAGTGTCCGCAGGCAGATTTGTCTCGACCGGATACCAACAACTGGGTGATTTTGAAAAATATAATTTGACCGGAAAATTTGATTACGTCTTTGCCAATAAGGTGAAATGGACTGGCTATGCGGCTTACAGCTACATCGATCGGGGGTTTTTTATACAGTGGAAGGGACAAAATGATCCCTATGAGGTTGATGAAACCAATTTAGACAACTATGCTACGACAAATCAACTCAATTTGTACACAAAATTGGCGATCCCGCTCTCACCGCGGTTTGGGATAAATTTTCGCGCGTCTATGGTGCGCACGCTAATGGGAAACCAGTTTGGCGGAAATGCCGGATTTAATCCGGCGTATGGCGAAGGTTTGGAAATTCAGGCTGACTGGATTCCTTTGTATGGGCATATTGTGACTTTTGGCGTGCAATATCAACATGACGCCGGAAGCAATAAATATTTTGGCAAACATCGCGGTTATTTTATCGGCCCCTACATTCAAAACGAATGGAAAATGAGAGATAACTTGCGGCTGACAACTGGCTTACGTTATGACCGATATCAACTTGTCGGCGGGCTGAAAGAAGATTTGATCAGTCCGCGGTTTGGCATCAATTGGCAACCATTCACGTCAACAACTTTGCGTGCGTCTGTTGGAAGCGGATTTCGCGCAGCGACAATCGTTGAGCGTTTTTTGGAATTGAGTATCATGAATTTCAAAATTATTTCCAATCCGGATTTGAAAGCGGAAAGTTCCTGGGCATTCGATGTCGGCTTTCGTCAATATTTCACAGAGAATTGGAATATCGACGTTTCGTTTTTCGATAATGAATACTGGCGCATGATCGAAGCGCATCTGGATTTGATTCGCGGACAGGTGCAGTTCCGCAACATCACCCGCGCGCGAATTCAGGGAATCGAGGCGACTACTAATTTTAATTTCCCTTTTTCCTTTTCCAAACAAAAATTTGATTTCAATAGCCAGATCAGTATTACAGCGATGAATCACGAAGATTTGAAATGGCACGAGCCCCTCACGTATCGACCGAAATTATTGGCTACAATCAAAACTTCGTTCGGGTGGCGCGGTTTGCAATTGCAGGTGGATTATCGCTACGCTTCAAAAATTGATGAAGTGCAAATTTATCCCATCAATGATCGCGTACCAATGAAATTTTGGGATGCACGACTGTCGCTGGATGTTGGGAATGTGACTCTGCAGGCGAGCGCAAAGAATTTGTTGCAATACAATTACGCGCCGATGGAGAGTAATCTCATGCCGCCGCGGACATTTGTTTTGGGAGTGCAAGGGAGTTTTTAAAGATATAGCAAGAGAAAATTTTTGCTCCAGAATTCACAGGAAATTTTTCAAATTTAGAAAAAACAAAAACCCGATTTTTGATGACAATCGGGTTTTTGTGCATAAAATTAAGGAAAATTAATTCAAATCCATTTTCAAATGATCTTCCAGATCTGATGTATCAATTAAAAAATCATCATCTGTTTCTTCCTCTGCCGTACCGTTGGAATCATTCTCCGGCGGCTGCGGTGGTTGTGGTTTTGCCGGTTTACTTTTTTTTGCGCCATCCTGATCCAACAGCAAACTCATCTGCTCGATCACTTGCTGGGCGTCATCAATGGCAACAGTATAGCCGGAGATCATTCCTTCCATTATCAATGGTACTTTTTTCATCAGATTCAAGAAACCGACATGAAATTTCAGCCGATCCGAAAGAATCAGATCGAACATATCTGCAATGAAAGTAGCAAAATCTTCCACCGGCTTATTTCCGTAGAGTTGTGCCGCATTTTTTATTCCGCTGGCAGCATTCTTGATGTTGCGCAGGGCGTGATCTTCCTTGGGGTTGACAGACAAAATTCCAATCGCTTCGCGCATAATATTGAGATCGCCTTTGATGTCGTCCTCAAAAATTTGATGAAAGACATTTTTGTTCGGTTTTTCTGCGCTTTCTTCTTCGCCTTTGGCAGCTACAGCCTCAGTTGTGGCTTCGCTATTTACAGTTTCCGCTGGTTCTCTATTTATTTGCGGAATTGAAACGGTCTGAGTCGCTCTTGGTCTGTTTTGCAGAGATGAATCCAGTCCAGTCGCGATAATGAGCACTCGAATTTTATTTTTGATGTCCTGATTTATGCTGGCGCCCCAAACGATTTTGGCATTGGGGTCCAATCTTTTGGAGATTGCCACCATAATATTGCGCGCGTCTCTGATTGTCATCGACTCGTCGCCTTCAATGTGCAAGAGAGCGCTTTTCGCACCAGTAATGTCAATGTCCAAAAGCGGATTGCTGACTGCTTTTCGAACTGCTTCCTCGACTTTATTGTCCGCCTCGCTTTCGCCAATGCCAATCATTGCAGTGTCGCCTTTTTCCATGATTGTTTTAATGTCAGCGAAATCAAGGTTCACCAAGCCTTTCTTTGTGACCAACTCCGTAATCCCCATGACAGCGTTGACAAGAATTTCATCAGCGACCTTGAAAGCAGCGTTAATCGGCAAATCAGGAACCAACTCCAACAGCCGGTCATTTTTGACAACGATGACCGTGTCCGCATTTTCGCGTAATTTTTCCAATCCGCTGGCAGCGTTGTCGTTCTTTAGTTTACCTTCTTCAGTGAAGGGTAAAGTCACGACAGCAATGGTGAGCGCTTCCAAACTGCGGGCGATTTCCGCAATTACCGGGGCTGATCCTGTCCCGGTACCTCCGCCAAGACCGCACGTGACAAATACGATGTCCGCGCCTTCGAGAAATGCCTTTACTTCTTCCTGATTTTCTCGAGCAGCTTCTTCTCCCACCTGCGGGTCGCTACCTGCGCCCAAACCTCGGGTTACTGTTTTGCCAATTAATAATTTGTTTTCCGAGTTGGTGAACAACAAATCTTGTGCATCAGTATTCACGGCGATTGTTTCAATGCCATGAATGTCAATTTCTCTTAAGCGAGAAATTGTATTGTTCCCAGCTCCGCCAGTTCCCACAACTTTGATGACGGTCTGGTGCATTTTAATGAGATTTTCCAGCTCCTCATCATTAGTTTTCGGTTTTACCTGTCTATCTTTAAAAAGACCGCCTTTTCCCATTAAATTGTCCCCTAATTTTACCTATGATGATGCTAATTGTGTTTGTTCAATGATTTTTACTGTATGTGCATAATAGCGTTTCAAATCAGAAAGGATATCAATTAAAATTGCCTCGTGATTTTCATTTGCCGGATCATAAGCGAGCAAATGCTTGACTCCTTTAGCGATGGCGTCCAAAAAACCCGCAGGTATTTTCAGATCAGCAGCGCTGACGTTGATGCAAATGGATTCCACAAGCTCAGGAAAAAATGCTAATTTCTGTAAATTTAATTTTCTGGCGAGATGTTTCAACGAGGCGCTTGCCAGTTCGATATCTTCGACAATGTGCGCATATTTAATGTTATCCTGTTTCAGCAAATTCAATGAATCAAAGATGATTTGCGCCATGGGCTTGGCTTGCGTAGCAAAAGTATGGTACGCTTCTCGTTCGCCGACATCTTTGAGCGTCTGATAGTCGATGGTGGATGACTGTGGCTTTTTCGTATCATCTTTCGGCTCTTCTTGTGCCGCTTCCGTCTTTGCGGGAATATTCACGGAGAGGCTCACATCTTTGATTAAATTTAGCAACTCCTCATTGGACTCGCCCGGAAGAGAAAACTGAATTTGGTCATCTTCCGGAAGCAGCGGTTCTTTTTTATCAGCTTCCTCGTTGTCCTCTTTCGACGCTTCTGATTCAATCTGTTGTTTCCCCAGCAATGTATTGTATTCGACGTGCTGCCCGGTCGAACTGTCTTCTTTTTTTTCGTCGCTGTCATTTTTTGCCGGTGAGGTGTTTGCTTTGCCATGTCTCAGCGTATGAAGAAATTCATGCAAACCGTTGGAATTTGGTTTAACAACAGATTTAATAATATGCGCATGAGCTGCTTGTAACAGATTGTAATCATTCATTGTGAAACCATGAAGAGGGTCTGAAATTTTTTCCAAAAAAAGAAGCGTTTCTTCACTCACTTGTTTCACGCTGGAATAATCATGAAATTTAGCCAATTCGAGTACTTTTTCAAAAATTTCCCGTGCTGATTGCAAGTAATCGCTTACCTTATTTTTTGTTTGAATTTCCTGGAATTCAACAAGTAAAGGCTCGAAAATGTGAGTGAGTTCTTCCTCAAAAAATTTACGAAAACGGATATTCTCTTTTTCTTGCTTCTCTTCGTCATTTGCGGAAAAAGAAGAGTCTTCAAAAAAAGCGACAGAATTGGGTTCGGATAACAGTGCTTTAATATTGCCTGCTTCCAGATAGGTATCCGAGCCATTTGTGTTTTCAATTAGATCCAGCAAACTCTCTTTGAGTTTAATATAGGTGCGTAAATATTTCTGCAACGCAGTATTTGCCAGCCGGCTTGATAGCTTTTCATACGTTGTTTTTGCGAGATTAGCAATGAAATTCTTGGTATCAATCTGATCGGGATGAAATTTTCGGATGGAAAGCAGTTCCTCCCGCAAGTCGGAATAGAAATCTTCAAGTCCGTCAAAGTGACTCACTTCTTTGAGGACGCCGATGGGGTCGTTCGATTTGCTCAACAGAGAGAAAAATTCGGCAATTAATTCTGTGCGGCTTGCTTCTTCGCCTGACAGACGTTTTTGAGCTTCAATAATTGATGCAAAAGAGTTGTAAAAATAACTTTTGGGATTGAAAAACAGTCGGATCAGTTCTTCAACAAATTCCTTTCCCAAGGACGGATCTTGTTGTGTTTTCATCGTTGCCTCTACCTGGATGTCATTGTCACCACTTGCTGTTGCGATGTCGTTCTCAATGTTGAAAACAGAATAAAAAGCAGAGAATCGTTGAAAAAATTCAACAGATTCTCTTTGAAATGGTTCCCTAAAAAATATGTGCTGAAGATTTAAAAATGAAAATCAATATTTTTTAAAAAACGCCTTTTTGATTTTGAAATTGAGCATAAAGTTTCAGAATGGAAGGAACATAAAATTGCGTCTCTTCCCAGAGCAAAGTAAAATCGCTTTTGTTGTTTCTCTTTTCGAGCCAGAGTTTGGCGCGCTTTTCGCCGCCATTATAAGCTGCCAATCCACCGTCCAACTCATATTCCTGAATGAGCTGCGACAAGTAACGGCAACCAAGGCGAATATTAATGATAGGATCGAATAAAACATCTTCTGCAGATGTCCAATTGATGCCTTCATCTTTCGCCAGATTGGCACCGGTCTCGGGCATGATTTGCATTAATCCTATTGCTCCCACCGGCGACACCACTTGCGGGTCCCAACTCAAGGCGCTTTCGTGAGTGATCGTCGCGCAAATCAAATCAACATTCAAATTAGTGTATTTTTGGCACATTTTGTGAATTTCGCGGGCGATATTGTATTTCAGGTTCGGTGCCATGTCTTGATTGTAAAGATTAATGATATTAATAATTTTCTGGATATTGCGTTGTTCCATGCTTTTCATATCCAAAATAGACTGAATCTGCGAGACAGTCTGTTCCATGCCCTGAATCTGATTTGTGGTTTCGCTTTTTGAATAGTAGTTGTATGTAAAACTACCGCTGATAATGAAAACAAACAGCAAAAACGTGACAACAATCAGGGTCTTTGTCAACGAATTTTGTATCATCAAGTGTATCATCTCCGTAACCTCCTCAAAATCCAGAGTACAAATTTGAAAATCAGAACAATCAGTTCTGGCGATAGGCTGCCGTTAACAAATTGATAATTAACCGGTTAACTATCCGTTGATAAAGCGCCCCATTCTCTTTGCTGCTATATGTTACAAATTTAAAGCCAAACTTGTCGATTGGGAGAAAGTTTTTTAACGCTGAATTTGAGAGGCGGCTAATTTAAATAAAATCAATCAAATGAGGATGATGGGATTTAAGGTTAAAAATTTGAAATAATTAAAATTTTCTATAAAATTTCTTTTTGAAATATATTTTTATTTTATCTTTTATGTTTACAATGAATAAAACACATGTTGTCTATAACTTAAATAAAATCAATGAGAAATGATTAGTAGTTGTTTGCCAGCTTGAGCTGTTTCTTGGGTAATGATGATGCACCTGTTCCGCTCTGATGCAAAATTTCCCCGGCGAGTTCACAATAGCTCTTGGCACCTGCACTGCTACGGTCAATTTGCTGAACTGGTTGACCGTAGAGCGGCACTTCCGCCAGCCGGATGTTTCGCGGAATGAAAGTGTTGAACAATGTCCCTTTTAACGTCAGTTGTAATCTCTCCCAGACCAATCGCGCCAGTCTGCTGCGCAGGTCAACCATGGTGACCAGAATTCCCCGGTAACGCAATTCCGGATTATCATGAATTTTAATTTGTTGAATTTGTCTGAGCAAAATTCCCAGAGACTTCAATGCATAATATTCGCACTGGACAGGAACGATCACAGAATGAGCCACTTTTAATGCAGCGTTGGTGATGACCTCTGACGACGAAGGACAATCAAGTAGCACAAAATCGTATTTTTTTCCAAATTGCTTTGCCAGGTCGTACCATTCAGTTTCCTGGTTGATTAAAACATCGCGCGAACTTTTTTCTTCCCGACGCGCGGATGCGAACGTCGCGATGTGCAAACCAGTAATAGCAGATGGAATCACCGCATCCGCTGTTTTTATTTTTTCAGATGAAAGAATGTCTGCAATTCCTGTCCTTAGTTCATAATCGCTGATATGAAAGCTTGCTGCAACCTGGCGTTGCGGATCCATGTCGATTAATAATACGGATTTGCCTTTTGCTGCCAGACTGGCACCAAGATTGATCACTGTTGTTGTTTTGCCGACGCCACCCTTCTGGCTGACAATGGCAATTATTTCGCCCATAATTTTTGCCCCTCAATCATGTATTTTATGCTGCAAGCAGCTCTTTTTCCAATAATTTCCAACCGTAATAGATTGTTCGTTTTAGTGGTTTGGAATCAGGAACCATCTCTGCTGATTCCACTCGCTTCCAATTCAAAAGATGAATCAGCGCCATTTCACCTGATAATTTGTCTGCAGCAGCGTCGATGATGACGCCTTTTTTGAAATATAATTCACCAACTGAATGGCCATTTTGCACGCGCAGCCATCCATTAAATTTTGATCGATAAAATTTTTTGATAAGCTCTGTCAGGCTCTTTCCTGATAAAGTTTTATCCGTTTGGATTGTCGGCAACTGCAGAATATGCTGAATGTTCTTTTTTAATTGCTCAATATCAAAAGGCTTTTCCATGAAATGAACTTTCACATCATCTGCGAGATGGCGATAATCCGGATTGTTAAATGATGTCATTAGAATAACTTTTAAGCCGGGTTTGTTTTTCCGAACGAACGACAGCAACGACAAGCCGTCCATATCAGGAATTTTGATGTCGGTGATAAGAAGGTCTAATTCGAGTGTCTTTAAAATTTGGTAAGCTTCTTTTCCTGAAGTTGTGGAAAAAATTTCAAAGTCAACAAATGAGCGTCGCAAGTTTCTCGCAAGGCTCCAGGTTAAATTTTCTTCATCGTCAACGATCAAAATGCGCCGCGAATTATGAATCATTTGAGTCTGTCCCCATGTTGTAGTTCTATGATGTCCTTCGCTAATATTTCTACAAATATTATGCCAATTGATTGTTAAATAAAAAGCTATGTTTTGTGTATAAATTAACTAATTAAAAAACAATAGATAAAAAGCGGTTACAAAATTGTAAAAAATAAAAGCGATGTCAAATTGGGGTGATAATTTGCAAAATGCAACTGATTTTCGCAGGTTAATGGGTGTAAGTTATATGAAAACTTTTCGTTCCTATGATCGGATTCTGATCATAGGATGAAAAATAGGCAAAATTATTTTTTCTTTTGGCAATTTTTCAAAACTGAAATATTTATCTGGCAAAAGTGTAAGCCGCTTACAGTTATGAAATAAAAAAGAGCAGCATATTTGAAAAGCTGCTCTTTGTAAAGTTTGAAATTTTATAGTTTTTTTATTCGATGCCGTATTGCTTTAGCTTTTCCCTGAGCGTGGATCGTGAAATTTGCAGCGCTCTGGCAGCCTTAGATTTATTTCCATTAAATTCACGCAGTGTTTTGATAATGTGTTCTCTTTCCACTTCCTGCAATGTGAGCGGTTCTTTCTGCTCTTCGGGTTCTGGCTCTTCATCGATCATTGGTACAGCAGGTACTTGAATATTCTCTTTTTGGGGGGTATTTTGAATTTCAATTGCCAGATGTTCCACGTCAATCATATCCCCTTGGCACAAAATAGCTGCGCGTTCGATCACATTTTTTAACTCACGCACATTTCCGGGCCAGTCGTAACTCACCAAAAGTTGCTGCGCTTTTTCACTGATGCCGCGAATCTTTTTAGAAAATTCCTTATTGTTTTGCTCAATGAAAAGTTTTGCCATGGGGATAATGTCTTCCAGCCTCTCCTTCAAAGGCGGCAGATTGATCTCCATGACTTTGAGCCGGTAATAAAGGTCTTCGCGGAATGAGCCGTCTTTGACGCATTCAAATAAATCTCGATTACTGGCAGCAATGATGCGCACGTCAATTTTTATATCAGAAGTCCCGCCGATGCGACGAAAGCTTTGACTTTCGATTACTCGTAGCAGCTTGGGCTGCAAAGTTGGATTCATACTGGAAATTTCATCAAGGAAAATTGTACCGCCGTGGGCAAGTTCAAAAACCCCTTTTTTCATACTTTTGGCATCGGTGAAAGCGCCTTTCTCAAAGCCAAAAAGTTCGCTTTCCATCAGTGTCTCCGGAATCGCAGCGCAGTTGATGGGAATCATGGGCTTGTCGCGTCGGGCACTCCAATTGTGCACTGCCCACGCGACCAATTCTTTTCCCGTGCCACTCTCTCCCTGAATGAGCACGGATGTTTTTGGCGTTCGAGCCACAACTTTGATCAGATCTTTAACTTTTCGTATTTTGGGACTATTGCCAAAGATCGCTGTATCGGGATAGCGGCGGCGGTCCTTCAGTTTTAGATATGAATTTTCGCGATGCAATTTGATATATTCCAACGCCTTCTTCGCTACCATGCGTAATTCTTCGTGGTCAAAGCCTTTCATCAGATAGTTATGCGCACCAATGCGCATGGATTCCACTGCGGATTCCACGCTGCCGTGCGCAGTCATCATGACGACGGTTAAATCCGGATCAATTTCCAGCGCTTTTTTCAATACTTCCATGCCATCCATTTTAGGGAGGCGGATATCCAGAAAGACAAGATCATAAATTTCTTCGCGCAACATATCCAATGCCTCTTCTCCTGAACTGGCTGTTTTAACTTCGTAGCCAACTTTAGAGAGGCATTTTGAATACCCTAATGTCAAATCTTCTTCATCATCAACTATTAAAATACGTTCTTTCATCTAATCTCTACTCCTCGGTCGGTAATAAAATAGTAAATATTGTTCCTTCCCCCACTGTACTATCTACAGTGATTTCACCTTTGTGCTCCTGAATGATGCGGTAAACAATGGAAAGCCCAAGACCTGTGCCTTGTGGTTTGGTGGTGAAAAAAGGATCAAAAATAACTTTTTTCTCCTCTGGCTTGATGCCAAGGCCTGTGTCGCGTACTTTGACTTCCAGATAAAGCGATTCTTTGTTTTCGCCAATAAAGAATTTTTGCCTGCGGTCGCGCGGAAAAATTATGGTGCGTACCGCTGTCGCTGAAATTTCAAATTCTCCGCCATGAGGCATTGCATCCAGCGAGTTCAAATACAGATTAATGAACACTTGCTGTATCTGATGAAAATCAACAAAGATTTTTGGCAAATTTGAACTGTAATTCTTTATGTATTTAATGTTTTTCTTTTTAAATCGTTCCTCGAAAAGGATATCGACTTCACGGATAATTTCGGGCAGACGCCGCAGTTTTCTGTCTGGTTGCTGCGGTTTGGCAAAGCTGAATAGAGACTTCAGCAGCTCGTCGAGCCGATTTACCTGATTAATGATTCGAGTCAGATATTCGCGACGCGAATCATCGGAATCCATTTCTTCTTCCAAGGTTTGCGCCATTGTTTTTATCCCGGCAAGTGGATTGCGCACTTCGTGAGCAATGCCCGAAGCTAAAACACCCATAGAAGCCAGTCTGTCCATCCGTACGACTTCCATCTGCATTTGTTTGATCTGGGAAATGTCGCGGAAGGAAATAATCGATCCCACGCGAAGATTGTGGTTGTCAATGCGTGAAAAAACTGAATAGCCGATGAAAACTCTGGTACCGTCCTTGCGCGTTAATTCCATTTCCCGATTCAGAGGAAAGCGATAATTGCTGTTGGCAGTTGCGATGAGCCGCTCGCATTCTTCCGGCGAAAAAATATCATGAATGGATTTGCCGACGACTTCTTCGCTTTTGTACCCTAAAATTTCTTCAGCGCTGTTGTTGAAAGAAGTAATTTGATTATTCAAATTGAGAGTGATGAGCCCTGAACCGATACTCTGGATAATACTTTCATTGAAGTTTTTTAATTCGGTAATTTCTTCTTCCAATTGCTTACGTTGTGTGATGTCGCGGCTAATTCCAATGACGCCGACTACCTCGCCTCTTTCGTAGATGGGATTGATATTCATGGACAAATAGAGCGGCTTGCCGGTTTTGCAAATAAGTCGAATTTCAAAAATACGCGCTTTGCCACGCAGCGTCTGCTGGAAATTATTTCTTGCCTCGATGCGATCTTCCGGTGCGACCAGATCAAAAAAACTGCGCCCGATCCAGTCTTCCCGGGAAAAACCGGTTAACGTGCTCAACCGTCTGTTTATGAAAATAAAATCACCCTTCAAATTCAGTGTGTAGATCAAGTCATTGGCGTTTTCGATTAAGTCTTGATATTTGTATTCACTACGTTTGACTTTTTGTTCTAATTCTTT
Source organism: Candidatus Zhuqueibacterota bacterium 4484_87 (assembly GCA_002085355.1). GTDB lineage: Bacteria > Zhuqueibacterota > Zhuqueibacteria > Thermofontimicrobiales > Thermofontimicrobiaceae > 4484-87. Next base: position 14,369 of record NATN01000005.1, read on the forward strand.
GTTTTTTTGCCGGACTTGATTTAAAATAAAGACATTGTCAATCACATTGATGAGTTCGCGGTGGCCAAAGGGTTTGACCAGAAATGCGGAAAGCCCCATTTCAAACAAAGCTGCCCGATTGATATCATACTCGCTTTTAGCCGTGAGCATAATGACCGGTGTGTGCGCAAACTGACGGAAACGCTGGCTGGTAACCAAGCGTTGAAAAACTTCGGCTCCATTCATGCCTGGCATGATGTAATCGAGTAAAATTAGGTTCGGTTTGTATTTTAAAATAAAATCTAACCCTTCCTGCCCGTCGGATGCTGCGATGAAATTGTAGCCGGCGGAAACGATAATTTTCCTGCCAATGTCAATCATGTCCGGATCGTCGTCAATGAAGAGGATCGTTCTTTTTTCGCCTATTTGATCGGAAATTTTGAACGGAAGGCTGGAACGGCTGCTTTTGTATATATGGTCGTTGATGAAATTTTCCAAATCATCAACACCGTCGCGGTTGCGCAATGAAAAATTTTTTTTATTTTTGGGCGTCAACACCATAATGATTTTCGAAACTCAATAGTTTGATTTATTTTTGTTTCCCTAATCTTTTGTTAACTTATTCAAAATAAAAAAGTTTCGTTTTTTAGAAAGCTGCTTTTTGGGATTTTGGGTTGATGAAAAAGGGAATTTCTTTCAGACAAGATTCGAGTATTCAAAATTATTGAGAAGTTTGACGAAATACCGTGACAGAAACAGCTTTGCCCAAAGGATGCTATATTTGTCATGATTTTTGGAGCTATTGGCCGAAAAACGAATAGCCATACCAGCTAAATAATGAAATTTGGGCTGAAACCGGATACGAAAGATGAAATTCCCAAATTGTAGTTTTAAAGTTGGCTTTGATTGTTTGATATTTTCAATTTTTTGTTAATGGATACAGTGAATCATGAAAGAATATCTTCCCGCTGCATAATTGGCAGGGCAATGAAAAATGTCGAGCCTTGTTTGAGTTTGCTGGTCACCCATACTCTGCCGTGGTGTTTGGTGATAATTTCTCTGACTAATGCCAGCCCTAATCCGGTTCCTTTTTCTTCCTGTACTTCGACGGTCTCTGTTGCCCGATAAAATTTATCAAAAACGCGCTCCAGTTCGTTTTCGGAAATGCCATAGCCCTGGTCTGTGACGCTGATGATCTGTTCATTGCCCGTTTCTTCGATGGAAATGGTGACTGTAGTGTCAGCCGGGCTATATTTGACGGCATTGGAGAACAGATTCAAGATGACCTCACCCATCATCTGGCGGTCAGCATTGATGGAAGAAATCTTTTCCGGAAATCGTAACTTCACTTGAATGTTTTTGGAGCTCGCCAGAAAAGCATTCATGCTTACGACGCTCTGAATAACATCATCCATAGTGAGCGGAGTCATGTGTACCTCGGATTTGCCCGACTCAATGCGCGAAATGTCAAGATATTTATTGATGAGCTCGCTCAGACGGCGGGATTCTTTCAAAATGATATTGGAATATTCTCGTGATTGATCAGAGGAAATATTTTCATCCAAAAGCAGTTCGCTGAAACCGGTAATGGAAGTCAGTGGCGAGCGCAGTTCGTGCGATACCATGGAAACTACTTCGGATTTTTTGCGGTCAATTTCTTTTTCTCTGGTCAGATCGCGCAGGGCAATGACGACGCCAAAGAGTTTGCGATTATCGCTGATGACTTTTGTGGCGATCGCCTGAAGAATGATCGGCTGGCGCTGATTTTCCGGCGTCACTTCAATTTCTACTTTTTCCTCACTGGAGTTGGTTCCGCTTTTTACTTTTTCAATCAGCCCTTTTAATTTGTCGTCTCTGATCAGCTTTTCCAGTTCCATTGACAGGTAATTTTGTCGCGTGACATTGAACCAATTTTCAGCGACTGAATTCATCAGTTCGATGCGGTTGAAATTATCGATAACAACAACGCCGTCGCCGATGTTTTTCAGAATTGCCTGAATCTTTTCCCATTCAAATAATTTTTCACCGACGTTTTTCTTTTTGATTTCGTGGTGCTCTTTGGTGAGCATGTTGAAAAATTTGCCAAATTTTCCTAATTCATCTTCAGCATCCACCGGGATTCGTAACTCGAATTGACCCCCGGCAATTTTTCGGGCGATTTGGTTGTAAGTACGAATCCTCTCGTAAAATGAGCTGCATAAAACGCGGGTTGTCAATGCCGATAGACTAAGGGAAATAGCTAAAATGATTATGAAAAACCAAAAATTTTCCTGCGGCGATAAAGTGACTTGCCCTGACTCTATGCGGGCGTGATTCAGAAAAACGATGACTACAGGAATGAAAATGATGACAAACAAAGATAAAAAAATTTTAAAAGAAAAGTTGCCTTTAATCTCCATAATTGCTTTGTCCCACATCAAAATTATTGTAAAACAACACGATTCCTCCCCATCTCTTTTGCTTTGTACAGTCGTCTGTCAGCAGTGTCGATGAGTTCATTAAAAGTTTTGCCGTCTTCCGGGAATGTGGATACTCCCATGCTCACAGTGATTTTTCCCGAAGGCTGTGACTCTTCGAGTTTAAAATTGAAATCTTCGATAAGTTTTCTGATTTTTTCAGCAACAATCGAAGCAGCTTTATGGTTCGTCTCAATCAAAATAAGCGCAAATTCTTCGCCGCCATATCTGGCTGCGATATCAATGTTGCGAATGTTGTTGCGCAAAATATTTGCGATCGTGCGCAGCACATAATCTCCTGCTGGATGTCCATGCGCGTCATTATATTGTTTGAAATAGTCTATATCCATCATCACAATGGAAATGTGATTGTTATGACGCTTCGCGCGGATCAATTCTTTTTCTAATTGTTCTTTGAAAAAACGGTAATTGTATGCGCCAGTGAGCCCGTCAGTAATAGCTAATTTTTTTAGCTTGATTTGCGCTTCTTCCAATTGCCGAATTTTTTGTTGCAGTTCTTTGTTCAGATGCTTGATACGCAGCAAAGATTTCACACGTGCGAGCAGTTCCAGTTTGTTGAACGGTTTGGCAATGAAATCGTCAGCGCCCGCTTCGATTCCTTTTATTTTTGATTCAATTTCGTTCAGCGCCGTCACTAAAATGATGGGAATAAATCGTGTCTGTGAATTGTTCTTTATGTGACGGCATACCTGAAAGCCATCCATGCGCGGCATCATAACATCTAAAAGAATCAAGTCCGGCGAATGTTTTTTCACCTTTTGCAACGCCTCGATGCCATCTTCGGCAAAGATAACGCGATATCCGCCTTCTGTTAAAAATAGGCGCTGCAATTTTCGGTTTAAAGGTAAATCATCGACAACAAGCACGGTTGATTTTTGTGCAAGTTTATCTAACATGCTGTTATGTCTCCCAATTGTTGCTGTTCATGGTGCTCTTCAGCGGCAGAATTAAATTACAAATTAGAATAGCAAATTTTTTGCCATGATTTACTGCGCGTCAAAATTATATCGAATATCAGGAGACTTAATTGCTTTCACTTCATCCAGTCGGCTCACAGGTGTCGAGTGAGGTGCGTGTTTCACCAGATCCGGATTTTCATCAATTTCTTTATTTATTTGAATTAATGCGTCAACAAAGGTGTCGAGCATTTCAATGGATTCTGTCTCTGTCGGCTCAATCATCAATGCTTCGGGCACGATGAGCGGAAAGTAAATCGTCGGCGCATGCATTCCGTAGTCCAGTAGTCGCTTTGCGATATCCAATGTGGAAGCGGATTTTTTCTTTTGTCTGTTGCCCGATAGTACAAATTCATGCATTGCCGCACCGGGAAAAGGCATGTCAAAATAATCTTTTAATTGTGATTTCAAATAGTTGGCATTAATGATGGCGTTTTGACTGACTCGTTTTAATCCCTCGTTTCCTAACATGCGGATATAAACGTAAGCCTTTACCATCACGCCAAAATTTCCATAAAATGAATGAATTTTGCCAATGGATTTCGGAAAATTTTCTTCAAGTGAATATTGGCCATTTTGTTTTAAAATTCTGGGAACTGGTAAAAAATCGACCATGCGCTCGGAAACGCCTACCGGGCCGGACCCGGGTCCGCCGCCGCCGTGCGGAGTGGAAAAGGTCTTGTGCAAATTAAAATGCAGCACGTCAACGCCCACGTCTCCGGGACGGACGATGCCCAGCAACGCGTTCAGATTGGCGCCGTCCATGTACAGCAAGGCACCCACTTCGTCGAGTAACTCTTTTATCTCTTTGAGTTGCGACTCAAAAAGCCCCAGCGTGTTGGGATTGGTCAGCATGAGCGCTGCCGTATTCTCATTCAAATTCGCTCTGAGACTGTCCATGTCCACGAGACCATTTTCATTAGATTTTATTTGCACGGCTTTGTATCCGGAAATTGTCGCGCTGGCGGGGTTTGTGCCATGAGCTGAATCCGGAATGAGTACGGTTTCCCGCGGATTTCCTTTATCCTCGTGGTAAGCGCGAATTAACATCAATCCCGTCAATTCACCGTGCGCGCCGGCTACGGGTTGCAGGGTTACAGCTTTCATCCCGGCAATTTCGCACAGGAATTGTGAAAGTTCATCCATGAGCGCCAAAGCGCCCTGAGAGCGTTGCACGTCCTGCAATGGATGCAGATCTGTAAAACAAGAATTTCTGGCAATATCTTCATTTATTTTGGGATTGTATTTCATGGTACAGGAGCCGAGGGGATAAAAACCTTTGTCGATATGATAATTCAACTGCGAGAGCTCCACGAAGTGACGCATCACGTCAATTTCGCTCACTTCAGGCAATCGCGCCGCTTTCTTTCGTAAAAATTTTTTCGGGATCACTTCATCGATATTCTTGGTCGGAACAGTGGGTTTTGGCAGTGCATATCCTTTTCGTCCTTCAGAACTCAATTCAAAAATCAACTTCGCCATTCGCAAGCTCCAATAAAATAGTCATTTGTGATGTTTGTTTATTTGTGGTTTTATTTACTAATAACTGCGATAAAATACAATTTAATTTTGAAATAATCAAGGGATTTTTCATGATAAATTACTGCAAAATTTGCTAAGAAAAATTATCACCTTAATCATTAAATGGTACAAAGTTATACTAAAAAGTATAACTTTGAAATAACTTCTGCAGAAAATTTTTGATGCGGTTCAGATTTTTCTTGACTTTTTTATTTAAAAATATTATCTTTGATTTAATTTGACCGAACAGTCAGTCAATATAAAAAATTGGAGAATCATGCCCAAAGTTGTTGACAAAGCAGCAAAGAAGAGTGAAATTGTAAACGCGGCAATGAAGGTGTTTGCACAAAAAGGATTTGCAAACACAAAGATGTCCGATATCGCCAGAGCTGCAAAAATCGGCAAAGGTACGATTTATGAATACTTTCACAACAAAAACGATATCTTTGAACACGGATTTTTATCATTGATGGAGTTGTGGGAGACGAACATTGCCAAGAGAATTTTCAGAATCACTGATCCGGAAGAAAAGCTCAAAGCCATTTTTTATTCATTTCTGGATTTTTTCGAGGGTGATCACAGCGAAATCATCGATGTTATGCTGGATTTTTGGGCAGAAGCCATTCGGCAAAAGGACGAGCAGCGGCTGCGGGTGATTAATCTGGAAAAAATTTATCAGGATTTCCGTGAAATTATCATCGCCGTGCTGAAAGAGGGCATCCGAATCGGTAGATTCAAGCCGATGAATACTTTCATGGTGGCATCATTGCTCATCGGAATGACGGACGGGCTCATGCTGCAATGGATTATGAACAAAGATTTGATTGACATTAAAGAGGCTTATCGCTGTTTAATTGAGGAAGTTTTGTCCGGGATTTATATGAAATAAAAAATTTATGAGTAAAATGACCGAAAAGTCGGTCAAAAAATAAAGACGGAAATTGGTGAGGAGGTTATTATGAAAAAAATAATTTGGGGCCTGGCAATTCTTCTTTTTGCTTTTTCTTCGGTGCAGGCACAAAGCCTGACAGCAGAAGAAATTATTCAAAAAGTGAACGCGTTAATGAATCAAAAATCAGTTTACGCCAAAGCACGGATGACGATTGTGACCACGTCCGGTAAAAAAAGGACGTTTGAATACGAGTCGTGGAGCAAGGATTCGGGTGAGAAAAATTTAATCCGTTACACAGCGCCGCATCGGGTGAAAGGTCAGGCGATTCTGATGCTGAACAATGCCGATGACATCTGGGCGTATTTTCCCCGCACGCGTCGCGTGAGAAAATTGGCTTCGCACGCTAAAAAACAGAAAATGCAGGGAAGTGATTTTAGTTACGAAGACATGGGGACTGGCGATGCTTTCGTGAATGATTTTACTGCAGAAAAGCTGAAAGACGAAAAGATCGAAGGATTCGATTGTTACAAAGTAGAGCTGACGCGCAAAAAAGGTGCAGACAGCCAATATTCGCGGCTGATTTGCTGGGTGATTAAAAAGAATTTTTTCCCGGTAGTAATAGATTATTATGATGATAAAAATCCTGATATCTGGGTGAAACGGATGGTGCAAAAAGACATCCGTGAAATTGACGGCATCCCCACCGGGTTGAAAATCGTCATGTATAATAAAAATGATAACACCCAAACCGAAATGGAGTTTCTTGAAGTCAAATACAATTTTCCGCTTTCTGATGACATGTTTTCGGAAAGGAGTTTGGCAAAATGAAATGGCGTTATTTGCTATTTGCCCTTTTTCTCTGGACACTGCCTGCGCTGGGGCAGCAGGTTGAAATATTTGGTTATTTCGAGCCTCAGTTTATGGGCGCCAAAATCGGAGATGAATTTTATCAACTGTCGTCCAACAAGCTGCGAGTAGATTTACAACTCCGTACCAGTGATCGAGTTTCCTTCGGTGCTAATTTTGACTATATCACTTATCACGGAAAGACAGATTGGGATTTGAAATTGTTTATGCCGGAAAATGTCGTTAATGAAGTGTCGGATATAAATATGTTCGGATATTCATTCAATCCCTATCATTGGGAATTTTCTGATCGGCAATTTTTAGACAACGCTTTCGTGAAGTTTAGCTTTTCCAAATTTGATTTGACGGTCGGGAAACAGCAGATCTCCCTGGGTACCGGCTATGTGTGGAATCCGGTTGATGTGTTCAATCGTAAAGATATCGTTGATCCCACTTACGAACAGCCGGGGCACAACGCAATCCGTTTAGACATTCCTATTAGTAGCAAATGGGGCATAACTTCAATTTACGCTCCAACAGATAACTGGAAAGCAGACGATTTGCTGCTAAAATTGAAAGGGAATTTGGGACATTTTGATTTTTCCATTCTCGGCATTCAAAAACAATGGAAGTTTACCGATGCGAGGATTGTGGATTTTATTAACCAAAAATTTTATCAACTCCCGACGAGGCGTCAAATTCTGGGTTTCGATTTCGCCGGTGAACTGTTTGGCTTGGGAGTATGGGGCGAAGCAGCACATAATCGGTTGTTAATTGAAAATGATGATTGGTTGGATTACGAAAAACAATTGGCTATGACAAGTTTAGGCGCGAGTTTGCCCATGTCATTGGAAAGAAATTTCTGGGAATGGGTCGTCGGCGCGGACTATACTTTTGACTCACAAACTTATGTCATGGCAGAATTTTATCAGAATTATTTTGCCAAAGATGACTATAATGATTATCGATTCAATGACTGGATGCAGTATTATATGGCAGAAACAAAGACACTGAGCCGTGATCAATGCTACACCATGATTCAACATCCGGTGACTGATTTACTCAGTGCATCGATTTCTGGAATCTATAGTTTCTCTGATGAAAGCTCGGCAGTTTTTCCCATGATTGTTTACAACCTTTTTGAAGACGTAGATTTGACGTTTATCGGCAATTTTTATCTTGGCAAAGAAGGCACGGCGTATGCGAAAAATTTGGGCAACGGTTTCATGGCACGGGCCAAGGTTTATTTTTAAACAGAGGACAAAATGATCAAGAAAATCCTCATTTTGGGGGGATACGGAAATACTGGTAGGTGGATAGCGGAGTTGTTGCTGCGTTTCTCTCAAGCGGAATTAATTTTGGCAGGGAGGAATAAAATTAAGGCTGAAAAGACGGCAGCACAACTCAATCAAAAGTATCGCTCTCCAAA